>NZ_CAWMFQ010000382.1:0-10880 GCF_963866995.1 Aeromonas sp. ZOR0002
CCGGTTTGAGGCCGGTGTCAGGTGATAACTAGATCTGTACACTTCCAGCGTTATAAATCATACCTTGATAGGCTAATGGGTCAGAGAAATAGCTATTACTTCTTATGTATGTTTTTTAGTGTTTTCGTAGGTGAGGCAGGCATCTCACGTTTAGGTATATTTATTATTTAATTTAGTATCACTTCTATTCAATACTATCCCTACGCTATGTACAGCTACCAACATACAACCAATATCCATTACCACTGTCGTATACTATTACACCACTCTCATGTGGTGGTCATGTTACCACCAGCATAGTTAGCCAATAACCATTCTACCAATCGCCCCTATATACGCGTGTGTTTATCACACTGCGTAGGGTTACTCCTGCCTAAGTGAGGCCATCATGTTTAACTCAGTCAGACTATTAGATATCCTATCCATAACAGACCAGCTCCAAAATACAACGCTTCCTATTGTCAGAGCCGTTTATTCAGCACCAGATAAGTCACGCATCACTTGCATAGGTCGTAGGCTATCAACCAAACTCTTTAATGCGTTGGATACCGTGTGTGATTATTTTTATTGTCATGAGGAAGTATCGTCATCGCATCCAACGATAGAGTTATTCCTGACGCACATGCGAGAGGTCTATGGATTGCACCTCATCCATGAGAGATATCTCGATAGTGATGTGGGTGACGAATTAGCCAGGGATATCAATAACGCGCTGTATGCGTTTCTAAGAGATTTCAAGAGTCAAGCGCACCGTAAACGCCTCAATAACCTCAACCGCGTTCAGAGCCGCAATCAGCGCAGTGTAGCGACGTATGTTAGTAGCCTATTCGACCAGCATGCAAAACTATTAGTCATCCGATTTGATATCAGCTATCGCAAAGCCTATTACGACCAGCTCACGTTAGACCTCGTGACGGATGACCGGAATGTTTACCTTCGTCGAGTACAGAACAAATATCCTGCATTGGTAGGCTATATCTGGAAACTGGAGTTCGGTGTTGATAGACGTTTTCATACCCACATTACGTTCATTTTTAATGGGGCTGTACACCAACGAGATATCTCTCTGGGTATAGCGCTGGGAGAGGTGTGGGCAGATATGACCGACAATAACGGGAGCTATTTCAATTGCCAGGTCAGGCGGGAGGAATATCGGGAATGGGGTACCGATGGGATTGGGATGGTCCACTACAGCGATACTGCAAAGCGTCAAAACCTGATTAATGCGCTGAGTTATCTGACCAAGCTGGATACGCAGATACTGGCGGTATTGCCAGCCGGTCGTCGGACCTTCGGGCGTATGGAGAGACCATCGCCACAACCTCACCTTGGCAGACCACGGGGCACCGGTCATACGCATTCATACTAAACCGTCTTGATGTGCATAGTGGTCAATAATCTGGTGGTTGATAGATAACAAGCCCCCCTTGGCTGCGCTTTTTATCTAGTGGGCCGGATTACGTTCCAGAGTTTGCTCTCTGGAACCCTCTTGTCTCGCCAGCATAGCGATACTTGTGGATAGGCTCACCTGTTTGTGCGTGAACAGCGAGAATAGGGTAGATAAGGGGGCCTTGACCACCAGGCTCAATAGCTTGGGCATACTCCTCGTCGCTTTTAGGTAAATTGTTCTCGGGGCACAGATAAAAGATCATCGGTGCACGAATGCAGAAATCATGTGGCTCGAGCAGGTAATCTCGTTCAATAACCCTTTGTTGTGCCCTACTTAAAGCCGGATTGACAATAAAACGTACAGGGATCGCGACCTCCCATGCAATGTCTTGAGCCGGTGGTGCTACCGCTGGGGCAATCAGTTCCGGCAAACCAAGGAATCTCGCCAAAACAAAGTCTTTATACGTTGAACTATCCCAGTCATATGCACGCACATGCTGACGCCCATTAACGGTGATAATGACCGTGGGGGTCAGTGTTCTAGGGGAGCCATTCGGATTTTCCATTGACATGTAGGTTGCTTGCACCTGAGCCAGTTGTTCGATCGCGGAAATAAAAACAGCAAGTGTGCGACTAGGAACTGCGCGATGGATAATCGGAATTTCTTGAGCATGGGCAGCTTGTGGTGGTTGAAACTCAGCCGTCGCACGCCATACAAGGTCATTATCCCCCAGTAAAACAGGTGAGAAGGTTGGGCTAGGGAAGTACCCCCTGCGGCTGCCTTCTTCTTGCTCAATCACATTGCTTGGTGCGAATTCTAGGTAAGCTCGAACATCTGTACGGGCCTGCTGTGCTGAAACACCAAATTCCTCCGCAATCATGCGCGAAGTGACTTTTCTTTCCCAGAGCAACTGACGCTCGATATAACGTAAACGCAACCACTGTGCATGACTGAGAGAGGTTTTGTGATTTTTAAGAAACGTTGAGTAATGCATACCACTTTGTGTTCTATGTTGGCGGGAACTGACAATTCAGCTTAGGTCTGATGTGCGGCATTAGTATATGGAGCATTGGCAGGCATGACAAATAAAATTGCAATATAATGAATGATATGCAAAGTTACTTTGCATTCACGGTGTACCACGTTATAGTGAGTTCCTCTAAGTTGGAGGCGGCTATGTTGCTAGAATTTCTTAAAAAGGCTCGAAATGAATCCATGGCACGCCGTGAGCTAACCATTCAGTCTCATGCGCTGCTGGTCGTGCGGACGCTGGATTCAGTTTATAGCGCCCTACACCGCAAACTGTTCGACGGAGTCGACTTTGACGCGCTTGCGGCAATCATGCACCTCTTCGATTCCATGCTTTACTACGCCGACCGTGAGCGCCAACCGGGTATGACTCGCAAAGAAGCAGAGTGGTGCTTGACGGAGCACCTGCGGGAGGCTTACCCAGTACAAGAAGCTTCGAGCTACACGCAAGTAGCCAGCAAGATTTTCGCGGCGATTAAAGACCCTTTCCGCCTCCGGTACTATGACTTCGCCGAACGAGCGCATTCCGATGAGCAGGTAGTTCGCTTGATACGGCACGACCAAGTGCCCGGCTCCGATGATATTCTCTGGTCTCTGACCGATGAGGGGATGCTGTTTTATACCCTCCGTTTGGACGAAACACCGATAGAGCGAGCGGCTATTCTCGCTTGGCGAACGCTCAAAACTATCCGTCGTGGTGAAATTGATAAGGCGGTACAGCAGATTCAGTCAACCCAACGGCAGTTGGAACAATATCTGATTGGGATGCGGATAAAAGTACGCGCCGCCCAGTCGGGTGATTTGAGCGCCTCCTATGCACACGATATCCGCCCCGTGCTCAGCGACTCCTTTGATAAGACTCAGGAAGTACTGGAGCACATTCAGAACACCCTATCGACCATTACCGAAATGCTGGCTGATGGACGCTCTGAATTACACCCCGACAAATTACACAAGCTGCGCAAGGCGCAGGAGATTTTTGCCGAAGTCAGTGCCTTCACGCTGAGCTATCAAGATCGCTTGCACGACGTGAACAAGGATTTTGAGCGGGCTCGCCTGAGACTTATCATACCCAGAGACAACAACCTATTTCGGGAGACTTTGGAAAAGGGTGCGCTCAAGCCCTTACTGGCCCATGCCCCAGAGACCGCCGAACAAGGAATGGATGAACTGGTAGCAAGCTTGCTGGCTCCCAGAAACCTAGATGATGACTTACACACTCTGCTTGACCTTGAGGCGGTACTGAACCTGTATCTCGATCAATTCGAGCGATTGCTTCCACACGAGATCCAGGACCCCACCGATCAGCCCGTTGATATTGAAGCAATCCTGCGCAGTATTTCCGAGTCGGTAGTTAGGCACTGCAGCGACTGGGTTAGAGACCGTTTGAAGGATCGGGGGCGCGTCAGTTTTGCCGATGTGTTTGACGCCCACGCGAACGGAGAGTTGTCCGAACTGGAGCAACAGGTCTGTTTGCTCCACATCGGCAGTTTAGCGGCCAACAGCGACCCCACCATTGAGGTGGAGGTGGACGACTGTCTGATAGAAACAGCACTCTGGCGGGCTGACAATATCACCTTGCTGGCAGCAGATCCCGCACAGCCCTATGAGGAGTAGTTATGTACGACATGCATCAACAGGCTAAGCCTTACGCTGAGATCGCCACGCAAGCGATAATGGACTCATTGGGGTACAAGGTGGAAGGTGAGCCAATTCAACGAGCCCTGGAGCTCCAGGGCGACGTTCTATTCGCTGAAATTATTCGTGGCATCGCGGCTGGCATGAAATTGCGTTACCTCGGCATCCACGAAACATATGGGGTATTGCTGGCTGCGGATGGTCGTGGTCCTTATGCCCCTACCCTGAGTTGGCTGAATAAGCGCCTGCTGCCTGAATCCACAGCCGAGCAAATGAGCAAAGAGCGCAAGGAACAGCGCCTCTTCGCGGGATTAACCCTGATCGCGTTGCTGGCTGATATGTTTCCCAATCCCGATGCAGTTCGAATCGAATCCGGTCAAACCTGCGGTACCAATGCTGCTTCGGTGGTGATCAAGCTCAACGACGTTGCCGACCAAGTGATAGCGCAGCGCAAAGCCGGGGACGACGATGCGGTCGATGGCCTGCTCCTAGCAGCCCGGTTTGTACAGGAAGAACGTATCCCCCGCATTCACGACGAGAAGGTGGGGCGCGTCTCCAGTATTCGCTCGCAAACGGAAATGGCGATGCGCTGGATACAGCTGCTGCAAGAGCAAGGCTTCCTAGCCGAGGACAGCAGCCTGTCGGGAGAATCCGATTGGTACCCGACCCAGAAGCTCAAACATTATCTGCGCCATACCGGCATCAAGGAGACAGTGCACTTTGTAATGAATATCGCCCCTGCGACAGGGGGGCTACCACCCGACCTCGTCAACAACGATGCGACTGCGTCAGCTGACAACCCGGAACTGACAGCAGTCAGGGGTCAGTCAGATCTCGTCGAAACCGCTGAAACTCAACACTCGCTGGAGGTCTAGTCATGTGGCTGATTAAACGGGTCTATATGGATGGTGTTGGCCACGAGGAGGCCTTCTACAAAGATCTCATACTGGACTACATCGGCCTGGTTCATACAACCAAGCAGTCTGCTGATGCCGCCCGCAGCACCCCCGCCAAGAATGCGAAGGCAGTGGTCAGTACATATCAGCAGTTGGTGAACGGGGGCGGTAAGTCTACCTACATCGCATTGTTGTTATCGGTCTTTGAGCCGTCCGTCAACGATTTCACACAGTACCTGGCAAATCGTCGCCAGAGTGAATACCACTATCGCAATTACTTCCATCAGGATCTGTCTGTCATCCTGGTGGAAATGGTCAATGAAACCGGCCAAACCCTGCTGCTGGGACATGCCCACCAGCGCCGCGGAGATGACGTCGACCGCGTTCTATTTATTTGTGACGCTCCAGATTCTCTGCTGGGTACCCCGTTTGACGAAGTACCTTCCTACTCGCGCGCAGAGCGCAATCGAGAGCTGCGTCCCTACGCCAACACCCTGCACAGCTTTGACGGCTGGCTCAATCTCAAGTCGGGTGGTGAAGGTGGCATGCACTGGCGCAAAACCAAGGTGAATAAAGAATGGCGCGCGTTTTTACTGGAGCAGCAGATCAATGTTGATCTCATTAAAACGATGGTCACCTTCAACTCCGAAGAGGGTGGGTTGACCAAGTTCATTGACTACAAAACCGAGCTGGACTTCCTCGGCGCGTTCTTCGCCTGCACCATGTCCAAGGACACTACCGAGCAACTGAGTAATCTAGTGGCGCACGAGGTCGAACGCCAGGGGGAGCTGGAAACGATTCGCCGTAATGAATCCTTCTTGGGGGATGTGCTATCGAGCTGGCGGGCTTTTCTTGAGCCAGCACGACAGCTGGAAAATGCCCAGATGCAGCAACGGCAGATGGATGATGGCTTCCGCGAGTCAATGCGTGATCTCACGGCCTTTATTGAGGATACTCATACAGATCAAGCTCGGCTCGACGACCAAGCGGAAAGCCTGCAGAAAGAGATTGGCCAGATAACGTCTCACCGCGACCTACAGAGCAAGCGCAAGGCCCTGCTTGAGCACGATCTAGCCCTGCATCTGCTCGACGAACAACAGGCCAAGGCCACCGCACTCCAAGACGAAGCCGACACGAATCAGCGTCAGATTGAAATCATACGCACCGCCATAGATTACAAAGCCTATGCAGAGGCTCATGATGCCTACCACCAAGCGAACAAGATCCTATCGGTTTTCCAAAGCGAAACAGAAAAGCCGCTGCAGGTGATCTTCGAACGTACCGCTGGCGAGGCGCTGAGCGTGTTGGAGCGGGCGATCAGCTGTCATCGCCAGCAAGAAGCCGAAATCAAGGAGACGCTGGCACAGCTCAACAAGGAAAGCGATGCCCTCAGTCTGTCCTGTGGGAAACTGCAGAAGAAGCTGGGCAGCCTAGAGTCGGAGACCAACCAATGCCGGCAGGACAAGCGCAAAGGCGAATCACAGCGGGATGTGCTGTGCGAAGAGGGTCTGATCCAAACAGGGGAATCCCCTGTAGCCGCCCAGCACCGATTGGAATACGCCTTACAGGATGCAGTGCAGAATGAGGAGCAAGCCAAGGCCGATGTAAGTAAGGTCGGACAGGCGCTGGAGGCGCATCAACAGGTGGTTAATCAAGCCTCGGTGGTACAAAGCCAAGCTAGGCTGTCACTCACCCAGGCAGAGCAAAAACACCTAGGGGCGGTAGATAGCGCACGGGCTTTGGCTGAAGTCTATCAGACGCTTCCCGCTCCGACTCAGGGAGCACTTAGTCTTGAGGAGACAGATACCAACTGGCACAGCGCGCTGTGCGGATCGCGGATCAGCGAGGTGTTGAATGCAGATACGCAAACGCTGAATAGGATGAAACAACACCTACTGGAAGCCCGGCACCAGTTGAATGAGTTAAAACTCACGGGTCACGAACTGGTCACCAAGCAAATTAATCAGGCGCTCGAGGCGTTTTATGCAGCGGGCATTGCACGAGACAAGATTTGGGCCTTTCCTCACTACCTAGCCTCCGCCTTTAACGATGATGCGCAGCGCATCGCAGCAGTGATTGATCAAAACCCAGGTCGGTATCTGAGCATAGTCGCACTGGATGACGCTACATTCGCTCAAGTCAGGGAAATTAGTGACTCGTTCCCCTGGAAAAGGGAACCTGTCGCAATTCATCGGTTGGATGAAGAGTGGGATCTACGAGGAATGACCCCCAACTCGGCACAGGTAGTTCTCTCAAACCCGGACAAGAACGGTTACAGCCAAGCGGCCTACGACGCGCGACTGCAGGATCTGGAGAACGTTGTGGCCTCAAAAACGGCCTGTGTAGCGACTGCGGAAAGTGCCCTAACGGCACTGGAGTCGTTCAAGAACGATTGGCGCCTACACTATGATCAGCACGGCTGCCACTGGTCGAACCTGATCAAGCTGCGCGATCAAGCCCGCTTAGCATTGACACATGCCGATGCCGAGCTGGCACAGGCACAACAGCTTGAGCAGAAACTACGCGACGAAAAAGCGAATGCTCAAGCGCAATTTGAAAGCACCCAGCAGCAGCGCAACCAAGCCGAGAGAGCGCATGATACGCTGCTCCGTTTTATTGGCACGGAATGGGCGGCACACGACGCTGCGATGATTAAACTGGATCAACTGACCGAACAGATTCAGCGGAGCCAGGAAGCCCTCGAGCACCAAAGTGATGAACTGGCGCAGAAAAACAGGGTAGCGGAGAGCAAACGTGCCGAGGGTACACGCATTTGCATACAGATCGGCGAGTGGGAGCGCATGCGAAACAATGCATTCTATTCGGGGATTACGGCGACCGAGGGTGCTACCGTTCGGAGTCCTCAATATGCCCATGAGGCTGCCCTTCAGGCGCACAACCAATTGCTCGAAGCAGCCCAAGGCGATAAGGTCACGGTGCTCAAGCAACAGTTGAAAGATGCTGAGCAGGCGCAACGCGGCGCCTTTGATCGACTGTCGGCACATTCCTCCTATCAGACGTATCCGGATGAGATCAAAATAGCGGCCATCAGTAGTTTGGCTCTGATTAAGGACTTCATCGCACAGCTCGAAGCGCAGCAGCAGCAACTCACGCAGCGTCAGATTACGGCGCAGGCCAGTGTACAAAATCTGTCCGAGAAATGGGAGAAGGCGCAGAAGGCGCTGTACGAAGACTTTGTATGGGAGGATAAGCCCACCGAGATCGAAGCGATCCGGGTCTCTCTGCTCGAAATCGTCGACCATCTCCATGAAACCAAGCACCAGCTCAAACGCCTTCAGGAGCAGCAGACGCTCCATTCAAAAAAAATCGATAATGTCAAGGAGCGGCTACAGAGCGCCAAGACAGCCAAAGCGATGATACAGTCCATCACATTATCCTCGGCCGCGGGCTTGCCCACCAAGATTCTGAATATTGCAGAATACGCCGATACACTAGCTACCCAATGCCAGACATACGCAAATTTGAAAGATACTCTGAAGCAGCAAGAGGTGCGTGTAGCCACGGTTTGGGGACACTTCCGTAAACGGATTGAAGAAGAGTTGGTTAAGGAGCCGAATGTTAGTGCCAGCCAGGAATACTTGCGACAGTTGAACTCGATCGCAACTTATCACGAGGTACTAGGCGATCTGGATCGTGTCGGCTCGGGGATCACGCAGGTATTTGAAGCGGTACAGGACAGCTTGGAGCAATTCCAGCGTTCGATTGAGCTGACCATCACCCACCTAGCCACTCATCTAGAGAAGGCTATTAAGCTGCTGAAGCGTGCCAAATCAGTCAGGATTCCGGACGATTGCCCCGTTTTGCCCGGCCGTCCCATTTTGAAAATGACGGACCGACTAAATGATCTCACCGCCGATCTTAAGGGGTTTGCCAGCGCCCGCTTGCAACACTGGATTGCCAAGGGCCAGATCCCCCGCGCGCCCAACCGAGACGCACTGACGGCTGATCTGGTTCAGTCGGTATTTGGTGAAGGGGATCTGGAGGTACGTCTGCTTAAAACGAACGCTAGTCGCCCACAATGGAGCCATATCACCCGGTTGGAGGGTTCTGGGGGACAGCGACTAACATCCGCTTTCCTGTTGTTTGTGACCGTCGGCAAGGTGCGAGAGTATGACACGGGCATTTCGAGTGCAGGTTTCTTGCTGGCCGACAACCCACTGGGTAAATCGAATGCCGATGACCTGATGCGAATTCAAACCCAGATGGCTAAGGCCTACAACATCCAGCTTATCTACTTGACCGGTATTTCAGACGAAAATGCCCAGTCGATGTTTGATAACCATCTATTCCTGAACAAGATTCAGAAGTTGAGGCGGCGCGATTTGGTGACTGTTGATAACGAGCGCCATACGTTGTGGGCGGCTTCCCTTGTCGCTAAGCCACAGCCCGTGACGGTCTTGTAAGGTAGATTTGGTATGAATGGCCTAATGACGTGGTTATCCCGCTTGGAATCAACCATCAACAAACACCGTTTTGCTACTGACAAGGCAGTCCTCACAGTGAAGGCCAAGGTGGTACTGGACGAGATTTTGAGCAAACATGGCCACGAAGCTTTGAGCCATGACACCCCCGACCTGCTGAGACAGGCTATTGCGCAACTGCTTGAGGGGGACTGGCGGGCACAGCCTAAACGCGAAGCAAGCTGGCAACCCTACTGGCGCGGCCTGAATCTGCCAAACGCCTTTGTTTACGAAGGCGCAGCCGCCCCTGTGAAGACTGTGCCAGAAATCGCTTGGCATCCCTGGTTGGCGCGACGCATTAAAGGGCCGCTCACACCGACTGTTAAGGAACGCTTGCAGCAGCTCAATGTGTACCTGTTTCGCCATACCGAGAGAGATAAACCGTTGTTTCCTGGCACGCTCGGACACCGCGAGCGGGCACTGTTGCTCTTTGGGGATGAGAAAGCACTGGATTCCATGCCGCCCAACGGCTGGAAGCATGTCTCTCTTACTCTGGCAGATCTAGGGGCGATTCGACGGGCCCCGCCGCTGCCGTATGAGTCATCAGGCCGCCCAGACCTCCCGGCAGTCATTGTTGAAAACTCTGACGTGTATTACCGATTATGCCAAACCAACCGTGACCAGACACGCTGGTCACTGGTGATTTACGGCGCAGGTAACAAGGTGTCAGGCCAAGCAGAATGCGTGTCCTCCCTTCTTATGACTGAACAGGTAAAACAACTTTTTTATTTTGGTGATATGGATGTGGCTGGTTTAAAAATTGCTCATCAGTTGCGCTGTAAGTTGCTTGATGAACACAGTATCAATCTGGAATTGGATGAGCAGCTCTATGAAGAGCTGATCTTCAACCACCGAGCGACACCTCAAGGGAATGCGAATAACGAGAGGTTTGATTTTGAGTTGCTATGCGACTGGATGCCATGTTTTGTGTTACGAGAAATGAAAGTACTTATAGAGGCTCGCCTGCGATTACCCCAAGAAGGCCTCACATAAGCTAAGCTGGGCTTTTATCTCCCCACTGGCGAGTCCAAGAGACTGGGCTGGTATTTGCTCAGAAAAATAGGTAAACGCTTGATGTTTTAGAGCTTTATTTCCTTGTGGTACGATTATTTCCTTGTCTGTCCGATTAAAAAGAATCTCATCTAGAACAGCCACAGCGATGCTAAATAAGTATCATCGCTGTAAGCTTTTCAAGATTAGAGTGCTCTCTGTCGGTTCAAGCAGATGATGAAATTCACCGGCTAATCCGAATCACTGTTCAACGCTCCCTCGGCACTTTCGAAACTGATTGTAAGCTTATCGCTCTAAATCTATAGTCAGCGTTGAAGCCATGCTTTAAGCCGAGCCCAGATACTAATTGACTGGGCAGGAGAGCACTGTTCTCGGGGAATAGCATTGGACAACTCTGTACAGATCTAGTTATCACCTGACACCGGCCTCAAACCG
>NZ_CAWMFQ010000383.1:0-2168 GCF_963866995.1 Aeromonas sp. ZOR0002
CAGGGATTCCGGGTGGCGGGACCAGAAGTCCCAGGCGGCGGTGGCGCTGCGCAGGTTGGTGCGGGGATCCCGCTTCTGGGTGTGGATGAAGTCGGGGAATTTCAGGGGATCGCGAATGAAAAAGACCGGGGTGTTGTTGCCCACCAGATCCCAGTTGCCCTGCTCGGTATAGAACTTGAGGGCGAAGCCGCGCACGTCACGCTCGGCGTCGGCGGCCCCCTTCTCGCCGGCCACGGTGGAGAAGCGCAGGAACACCGGGGTCTGCTTGCCGACAGCGTTGAACAGGTCGGCCTTGCTGAAGGCGCTGATGTCGTGGGTCACGGTGAAGGTGCCGTAGGCGCCCGAGCCCTTGGCGTGCACCACCCGCTCGGGAATGCGCTCGCGGTCGAAGTGGGCGAGTTTCTCCATCAACCAGATGTCTTGCATCAGGACGGGGCCGCGGGGGCCGGCGGTGAGGCTGTTGTTGTTGTCGACAACGGGGGCGCCGTTGGCGCTGCGCAGGGTCTTGTCGGTCATGGCGGGTCTCCTTGTGATGAGTCGCCAGACTAGGGGAAGTGGGGGAGCGGCTCCAATGGAGTGTGCCTAACCCTTTGATTGGTTTCGCTGATGGGGGTGGAAACAGACGCCAGCCTTGCGGCAAGATGGGATTCAGCCAATCAGGAGGTCTCATGTCCATCACCATTCGCCGCGCCGGGCCGGAAGATGCCGCCGCCCTGCGGGATCTTCACGCCATGCCCCATGCCCAGGCGGGCACCCTGCAACTTCCCTTCCCCTCCTTGCAGCAGTGGGAGCAGAAGCTGACCCCGCGGGATGGCATCTACAGCCTGCTGGCGGAGTGGGAGGGGGAGGTGGCGGGTGCGCTGGTTCTGATGGTGGAGCCGGCCCCCCGTCGCCGCCACGTGGCGAGCATCGGCATGGCGGTACACGATGACTGGGCCGGGCGCGGGGTGGGCACTGCCCTGATGCAGGCTGCGCTGGATCTGGCGGACAACTGGCTCGGCTTGACGCGGGTGGAGCTGACGGTCTGGGCCGACAATCAGGCGGCCCTGGCCCTCTATCGCAAGGCGGGCTTTGTGGAGGAGGGCGTAGCCCGGGATTACGGCCTGCGTCATGGGGTGCTGGTGGATGCCCTCTACATGGCCAGGGTGCGCCGATGATCGACTATCGCGAGCGCCTGACGCCGGTGCTGAGGGCACTGGAGCAGGATCCGGATCTCTCCATCGAGGCGCTGGCGAGTCGCGCCTGCCTCTCCCTCTACCACTTCCACCGGGTGTTCACCGCCGTGGTGGGGGAGGCCCCCGGCGAGATGTGCCGCCGCCTGCGGATGCAGCGGGCGGCCTGGCAGCTCTGCTACACCGATGCCAGCGTCACCGCCATCGCCCTGGGGGCGGGGCTTGGCAGCTCCCAGGCTTTCGCCAAGGCGTTTCGCCGTCACTATGGTTGTACCCCGGGGGCGTTTCGCCGCGACAAGGGCAAGAACGGACACCTGGATCGCAAGGAAGGACACGCATGGCAAGGGGCACTCCCTTATGCTGAAGGCCACTCATCAGCAAGGAGCAACACCATGAACACCGTCGAGATGGACGCCCGCACCCTGGCCTATATCCGGGTCACCGGCCCCTATGGCGAAGGGTATGACGCCGTCTGCCATCGCCTTCACCAGTGGGCCGCGCCCCGTGGCCTGGAAGGGGGAGAGTGGATCTTCATCTACCACGACAACCCCGAGGTGACGCCGCCGGCCCAGTGCCGCACCGACATCGGCATCAGCGTACCGGTGGGGACCCAGGGCTCGGGAGAGGTGGAGACCCAGCACATCCCCGCCGGACGCTACGCCCAGTCCCGCTACCTCATCACGGATCGCAGCCAGTACGGGGAGCGCTGGCAGGAGCACATCGGCGATATCGTCGCGGCCGGGCTCGCCTTTGGGGACGGCCCCTGCTTCGAGCTCTATCACAGCGTGAGCAATGACCCCCTGCGCGATGACGTGAGCTTCTGCTCCAGCGTGCGCTAGGCAGGCGGCAATAAAACGAGGCGCCCTTGGGCGCCTCGTTTTATTTGTGGTCAATGACCACCGCAGATATCAGGACTGGCTGGGCACCTTGTTGCGGCGGGACTTCCACCACCAGCGCAGGCGGATCTGGGAGATGAGCAGCCCCGCCAGCATCAGG
>NZ_CAWMFQ010000384.1:0-10537 GCF_963866995.1 Aeromonas sp. ZOR0002
AGGGACTGCACCATGCCCACCATGGGGATGACGATATGGTGATCGGCCAGGGCCAGCGCCTCTTCGCCGATGCCGTGCTTCTCCTGGCCCACCAGGATGGCGGTGGGTTTGGTGTAGTCGATGGCACGAAAGTCCACGGAGCTGTCGGAGAGGTGGGTCGCCAGGATCTGCATGCCGGAAGCCTTGAGTTCGGTCACGGCACTGCCGATGTCCGGGTGCAGCTTCACGTCCACCCAGTTCTGGCTGCCGCGGGCGGTGCCCTTGCGCTTGTGGATCCAGCTCTTGGGCCAGACCGCGTGCACCCGGTGGATGCCGATGGCATCGGCGGTGCGCACGATGGCGGCCAGGTTGTGAGGTTTATGAACCTCTTCCATGCAGACGGTCAGGTCGAGCTGGCGCTGGGCCAGCATGTCGGAAATGCGTTTGAAGCGTTCAGGAGTCATGTCGGTTTCTATGTCGTGAGGCCGGTGCATGCAACAAGGCTGGTGGCCTGCGGCATGGGGCCCTGGGTATCTCTTGAAAAGCAGCAGGCGGCTTGCGCCGCCTGTGTTCAGTTTTTCTGTCGGCTCACCCTGAGCACGTTGGGCATGACCCGGATCTTGCGCATGATGTTGGCGAGGTGGATCCGGCTCTTGGTGGTGATGAGCAGGGTGACCACATAGACCCGGCCATCTTTCTCCTCGGTGCTGATGGCGTGGATGTTAGCGCCGGTGGCGGCAATCACGTTGGCCAGCTCCGCCAGGGCGCCCTGGTGGTTGACGATCTCGATGCTGATGCCGGTGCGGAATTCCTGCTCCTGCTCCTTGTCCACCTCCCACTGCACCGGCAGGTATTTGTCCGGTTCGCGGCTGTAGCCCTTGATGTTGCGGCAGGACTCTTGGTGGATCACCAGTCCTTTGCCCGGGCTGATGTGGGCGATGATGGCGTCCCCCGGGATGGGGCGGCAGCAGTTGGCGAAGGTGACCAGCATGCCGTCGGCCCCCTTGATCGGCATCTTTTTGCTGGTGGATTTGGGTTGCTCTTCCGGCGGCAGCTCATCCCCGAGCATGCGGCGTGCCACCATGACGCTCATGGCGTTGCCAAGGCCCACGTCGGCCAGCAGCCCCTGCAGGTTCTCGTGTTTGGTGTCGGCCAGCACCTGCTTGACGCGGGCTTCCGGGATGTCTTCGATGTTCTTGGCGCCGAGCGCGTGGTTGAGCAGGCGGCGGCCCAGCACCACGGACTCTTCGGTGCGCAGGTTCTTGAGGAACTGACGTATCTTGGAGCGCGCCTTGGTGGTCACCACGAAGTTGAGCCAGGCCGCGTTCGGGCGGGCGCCGGGGGCCGTGATGATCTCCACCGTCTGACCGGAGTGCAGCGGGCTGCTCAGCGGATAGGGGTGGCGGTCGACCCGGGAACCGACGCAGGCGTGACCGATGTCGGTGTGCACCGTGTAGGCGAAGTCCACCGGGGTGGCGCCGGCGGGCAGCTCCATGATGCGGCCCTCCGGTGTGAAGACGTAGATCTCGTCGGGGAAGAGGTCGGTCTTGACTCCCTCGATGAACTCGAAGGAGCTGCCGGCGCTCTGTTGCAGCTCCAGCAGGCTCTGCATCCAGCGTTGGGCGCGGATCTGGGCCGTGGTACCCGAGCTGTCCCCATCCTGCTTGTAGGCCCAGTGGGCGGCGACGCCCTTGTCGGCCATCTGGTCCATGAACTCGGTGCGGATCTGCACCTCCACCGGTACCCCGTGGGGGCCCACCAGGGAGGTGTGCAGGGACTGGTAGCCGTTGGTCTTGGGGATGGCGATGTAATCCTTGAAGCGACCGGGGCGCGGCTTGTAGAGGCTGTGCATCTGCCCAAGCACCCGGTAGCAGGTGTCTATGTCTTTCACTCTCACTCTGAAAGCATAGATATCCATCACTTCGTGGAATTGCAGTTCTTTCTTCTCCATCTTGTTGTAGATGGAGAACAGGTTCTTCTCGCGTCCGCTCACCTGGGCATCGATGCCGGCTTCTCGCAGACGCCCCTCAATCTCGCTCTGGATGGAGTCGATGATCTCGCGCCGGTTGCCACGGGCGCGGCGTACCGATTCCCGCAGTACCCGGGAGCGCATGGGGTAGAGCGCCTCGAAGCCGAGCTCTTCCAGCTCGTTCTTCATGGTGTGAATACCGAGGCGGTTGGCGATGGGGGCGAAAATCTCGAGGGTTTCCCGGGCGATGCGGCGGCGCTTGTCCGGTCGCAAGGAGCCGAGGGTACGCATGTTGTGAGTGCGGTCGGCCAGCTTGATCAGGATGACCCGGATGTCCTGGGTCATGGCCATCATCATCTTGCGGAAGTTCTCGACCTGGGCTTCCTTGCGATCGCGGAACTTCAGCTTGTCGAGCTTGGAGACACCGGAGACCAGCTCGGCGACGGCGTTGCCAAACTGCTCGGCAAGATCGTCCTTGGTGACAGGGGTATCTTCGATGACGTCGTGCAGCACGGCAGCCATCAGGGTCTCGTGATCGAGGCGCATGTCGCCCAGGATGCGGGCCACGGCAACGGGATGAGTGATGTAGGGTTCACCACTGGAACGCATCTGTCCCTGGTGAGCATCACGGGCTACCACATAGGCTTGCCTGAGCTTCTCAACCTGCTCGGGTGGCAGGTAGGAACTGGCTATTTCTTTAAGATTTTCAAATAAATACAAGACAGTCCCCGCAGCGGTTAAACGGCAATCCGTGAAATTGAGGGTATGCCCTCGAGTTTGCGAGGTTTTCGAGCGGTTGTAAATGGGGAGAACAGCCGGCACCCGGGCGGGCGCCGACTATGGGAAGCGACTGACTTAGCCGCGACCTTCTGCGATGGCAGCAACGGCAGCCAGCTCGGCGGCTTCCTGCTCTTGCTGCTCGTAGCGGTCCTGAGTATCCATCACCTGGTTGTTGACCAGACCCAGTTCGATCTCGCGCAGGGCGATCACGGTCGGCTTGTCGTTCTCTTCGTCGACCAGGGGATCCTTGCCTTGTACCGCGATTTGACGAGCGCGGCGCGCGGCGACCAGCACCAGGTCAAAACGGTTACCTACCTGTTTTACAGCATCTTCTACAGTAACGCGGGCCATGCGGGACTCCAGTGTTTGGGCTTTCTGTGATTGAAAAAGCGGTGTTTAAAAATGACGCAAAAGTTTACTTGTTTTTGGCTTACTCTGCCAGTAGCTGTTTCAGCAAGTTTTGCTGGGCCTGCTGTTGCTGACGCATTTCCAGGCGCTGGCACTCGATGACGGCCCTGAGCTGGAACAGTGCCAGCTCAAAGTCTTCATTGATGATGACATAGTCATACTCGTCATAGTGCACCATTTCGGCAATGGCTTTCTCCATCCGGCCCTTGATCACCTCGGCGCTGTCCTGGCCGCGGCCGATCAGGCGGCGCTCCAGCTCCTCGCGGCTGGGAGGCAGGATGAAGATGGACTTGGTCGGCATCTGTTCGCGGATCTGGCGGGCCCCCTGCCAGTCGATGTCGAGGAAGACGTCGATCCCCTGAGCCAGGCAGGCCTCGATGGCGGCGCGGGAGGTGCCGTAGTAGTTGCCGAACACCTCGGCCCACTCCAGAAAGTCGCCGCGCTCGATCAGCTCCTTGAAGGTCTCCACCTGCACGAAGTGGTAGTGCACCCCGTGCTGTTCGCCGGGACGGCTGGCGCGGGTGGTGTGGGAGACCGACAGCTGCATCTTGCCTGCGCTGTTGTGTTTGGTCAGCAAGGCGTTGAGCAGACTGGACTTACCGGCCCCGCTCGGGGAGGAGATGATGTAGAGAGTGCCTTGTTGCGCCATGTCTGTACCTTTAAACGATGAGCCGCGCTTTGGTTGTAGCAGAGGCCGCCGTCTTGTGCCCGACAGGGAGACGGTTGCTCGCAATACGCGGAAGAATCAGAGCCAGGAGGATGTAAAGGCGGCGAATGTTAGCAGATGGGGGCGGATAAAAAAACGGCCGGAATCATATTCCAGCCGATCAAAATATTCGTAGCTTGCTGCGGGAGCGTTACCCACATTGGCCGTCATTCTGCCTCCGGTGCCGGGGGAGGGCCATCAGATTATCCCTGCCTCATGGCTCGGAATTTCCGAGTTGCCCTGGGTCGGTAGAAGATGCTTGTCGGTACAGAGGCGGTCGAAGGCGGCGATGACCCGCTCGCGGCTTATCTTGGCCATGGCGTCAGGATCCTTGAGGCGGGTGCGCCAGCCGAGCTCGGCCAGCGGCTTGCCGGTCTCCTGCTCAATCAGTTCCTGATAGACGCTGACCAGATAATCCCGGCACAGATAGGGGCCGGTACGGGCGGGGTTGTGGTGGGCGTAGAGGCCGATCACGGGTGTCCCCACCAGGGTAGCCATGTGGGCAGGGCCGGTATCCGGGGCCAGCACCAGGCTCGCCTCGCCAATCAGCGCCAGCAATTGCTTGAGGCTGGTCTGCCCCACCAAATCTTCCGGCTTGCTCTGGCTGAGGCGCTGGATCTCGGCGGCGAGATCCCGCTCCAGCCTGGCCGGTCCGCCGCACAGATAGACCTGAAAGCCCTTGTCTGCGGCGTGATCCGCCAGCGCGGCGTAGCCGGCGGCAGTCCAATTCTTGAATGCCTTGCTGGCAGCGGCGCAGATGAGCAGGGTCGGCTTACCACCCACCTTCTCCCGGGCCCAGGTCTGGTGCTCGGCGCTGATGGGCAGTTGCCAGTCCGGGGTCAGATCTTTTATCCCGAGCTCTTTGGCGAAGGCGAGAAAGCCGTCCAGCACGTGGGGGGAGGCGGGTGAGGGGACCCGATGGTTGGTGAACAACCACTGACCGTCGCTGGCGCGCTCCCGATCAAACCCGAGTTTGACCTTGGCCTTGATGCCGAGGGTGGCGATGCTGGCGCGCATGGCGGCCTGCAGGTGGAGCAGGGCATCGAACCTGCGCCCCTTGAGGGTCTGCCAGAGATCGCGATAGCCGCGCCACCCCTTGCTCTTGTCGAAGGGAATGACCTCGACCCCCGGCAGATCGGCGAACAGGGTCGCCTCAATCTTGCCGGTGATCCAGGTGATGCGGGTCTGGGGCCACTCCCGCTGGATGACGCGCACCAGCGCCAGCGCGTGGCAGCAATCTCCGATGGCGGAGAGCCGCAGGATGCAGATGGAGGAGGGCGGCGTTTGGAACAGCGGCATGATGTGGCGCAACGATGGCAAAATGGATGGATGGCATTATGCAAACTCCCCTGTGGATTGTAAAATTGCGCCGGTTGCCCGACCGGCACGGCTTTCTGAATGGATGCCCTGCACCCACTATCGACCGGAATTCTCATCATGCTGACACACACCACCCACAACCAGGTCTGCTGGTATGCCGACGGAGTCTTCCGCGATCCTTCCCCTGCCTTGTTCGATCCTGTCTGGTGGCAGACCCATCGCCAGGTGGTAGGTTCTTCCATCGGCCGCGGGGTGACCTGGTTCGTGAAGGATGAATCCCGTCACTTGGTGCTGCGTCACTACTACCGTGGCGGCATGGTGGGCAAGCTGGTGCGTGACCGGTTCTGGTTTGAAGGGGTGGAGAGCAGCCGGGCCATGGCTGAATATCGTCTGCTGGCGACCCTGAGTGAACAGGGGCTGCCGGTGCCGCGCCCCTTTGCGGCCCGCATGGTCAAGCAGGGGCCCTTCTATCGGGCCGACATCCTGATCGAGCGCATTCGCGGCGCCAAGGATCTGGTGGCCCTGCTCAAGCAGGGGCCGATCGCCGGTGAGGTGTGGCACAAGATAGGCAAAACGGTGCGCCAGTTGCACGATGCAGGGGTCTATCATGCGGATCTCAACAGCCACAACCTGCTGCTCGACAAGGAGGGCAAGGTGTGGGTGATCGACTTCGACAAAGGAGCCATCCGCTCCCCCGGCAACTGGCAGCAGGCCAACCTGGAGCGGTTGCTGCGCTCCTTCAACAAGGAGTCGCAACTGCACACCAGCTTCCACTTCGTGCCGGAAAACTGGCAGGCCCTGATGGCAGGCTATCAGGGCAAGGTGGCGTGACGTCGAGCTTCACTTCGTAGCTGGAGGCTGGCAAGCCCTGATGGCGGACCACCAGAGGCGAGAGGTGCGAGGCCAGCGATGCTGGCGCGGTTGCTCGGCGCCAGCACCAATGTTACTTATTGAGTGTGATTGCTTGGACAGATATTCAGATCCGGTTTCGAGGCGCGTGATGGAAAGGTATGAGACTCCCGGGGTTGAGGTCACCACTCCCCTTGAGGTGACGCTGATGGCACAGGCCATGGCGATGTTGGAGGCCGGGATCTGGACCTGGTCGGCCGGGCAGGGTCTGAGGCGGGACCCTTCCTGTCTGCAACTGCTGGGTCTGGAGGGGGGCGAGCTGGGGGATCTCGGCTGGCTGGATCGGGTACATCCGGATGATGCTCCCCGTCTGGCAGAGGCCCTGGAGGCCTGCCAGCAAGGGCGCAGCAACGGGCTTCGACTCGAGTACCGCATCCTGCACCATCAGGGCCATTACATCCGGCTGGAGGAGCGGGTCCGTCGCGACGAAGGAGGTCAACTGCTGGGGGTGGTTCGCCATCTGGATGCCGCCATGGCGCCCCTGGAGGATCGCCACGACACGGATCCCCTCACCGGCCTCGAGAGCCGCAGCCACTTCGAGCTGCTGCTGGATGAACGGCTGGCCAGCGAGAGCGGCAGTTTCTGTCTGCTGCAGTTCAGCGTGGATCACCGCAGCAAGATCCTGCAGTTGTTCGGGGAGGCGGCCTGCGACGCCATGCTGGCCAAGCTGGCCCGCATCGTGCGCCGCGAGCTGCGTCGGGAAGATCCCTTCGCCCGTTGGGACGAAGACGGCTTCATCCTGATGCTCTCCCAGACCGATCGGTTGAGCGGCCTGGAGATTGCCGAGCGGCTGCGGCTCGAGATCGCCGACGCCAGCCTGCTGCCCCAGCGTCCGGTGACCGTGAGCATCGGCCTGGTGCAGAGCCAGAGTGCCGAGCAGCTCGATCACCTGCTGGCCCGGTTGGCCTCCTGCCACGGTCAGGCGAAGCGGGAACACAACGCCGTGGTCGGCTGACGGCCAGTCACTGTCCGCGAACCCATTGACGCCGATGGACCCATCAGCGTCAATGGTTTTCAGTCAGCGCTCACTGACCTGCTGACGCTGGCAGACCCAGAGGGAAGCCAGCATCAGCAGGGCGCCCAGACCGAGCCTGAGCAGGTCGGTATCCTTTCCCCAGAGCACCAGATTGACCAGCAGACCCGCGGGGATCAAGGCGTTGTTCATGATGGCCAGCACGCCGCTGCTGACCAGGGTCGCCCCCTTGTTCCACAGGAAGTAGCCGAGCCCGGATGCCCCGACCCCCAGCCAGAAGAGGATGCCCCATTGCAGGGGGCTGGTGGGATATTGAGGTTTGCCCAGCAGCCACCAGGCGGGCAGGGCGATCACCAGGGCGCCCAGATAGAAGCAGCCGAACACCGCCAGCTGGGGCGGCTGCTCAGCCTCCCGGGCCAGCAGCACCTTGTAGCCTACCTGGCCCAGGGCGAAGCAGACGTTGGCGCCCTGCACCACCAGGAATCCCAGTACATAGCTTTCGGTCAGGCCGTCGAAACGGATGACGGCCGCCCCCAGCACCGCCAGCAGGGCCCCCCACAGATAGACAGGCTTGAAGCGCCCTTCCAGCAGGTCGTGGATCAGGGTGACATAGATGGGGGTGAAGATGGTGAACACCAGCACTTCCGGTACCGTCAAGAGCAGGAAGGAGTGGTAGTAGAAGAGATACATGATGCCGAGCTGGATGGCACCGAGGGCCATCAGCTTGGCCACCAGATCGGGGCGCAGCCAGCGACGGCGGAGGAAGGGCAGAAACACCAGGCTGGCGAGCACGATGCGGGTCAGTACCGAGAAGTAGGCATCCACCTGACCGGCAAGGTAGACCCCGATCAGGCTGAAGGAGAAGGACCAGAGCAGGGTAACCCCTATCAAGTAGTTCATGTGATTGAATTGTCGTCAGTTGTCAATTTGGAGGGCGCTATGATGGCCGAGTTGGAAGGCGCGATCCAGCGTTTATGGGAAGGGTTGTCACAGATCGGAGCATTTGCCTTCGAGGCGAGCAACGGGGTCGGATCCGCCACCGACTGGTGCGGTCGCGGGGAGGGTGCCGTGGTGGTGACCGATCACCATGGGGGGTGGCTGTATGCCGAGACGGGTCGCTACACCACGCCCCATGGCCGGGAGCTGACCATGCACAACCGCTTCTGGTGGCAGCGCACCGCACGGGGGATCATGCTCTCCCACCTGCGCTACGAGCAGCCGGTGATGCTGTTCGAGCTGTTGCCCCGGGGGGACGGGCACTGGGTCACGGCCGAGCCTCACCTGTGCGGGCAGGATCACTACAGCGCCGAGCTGACCGAAACCGGCGAGGGTTTCCTGCTCGCCTGGCAGATAACGGGGCCGCGCAAGAACGAGCGGTTGAGTTATCGCTACGGAGCAGAGGCGCAGAGATAAAAAAACCGGCGCAGGGCGCCGGTAGAGGGGACAAATCGGAGGTTTTGTTAAAACGGTCCCAAAAACAGGAGAGATACACTCTCGTCACACACGCAGAGAGGGTCTTCAGGCATTCAGTGCATAGTTCAGCATGGCTTGCAGCTTGCTGTCGAAGAACCAGGGCAGCAGCACCATCAGCAGACCCAGCACCCCGGCCAGTCGGTGGCGATACTGCCAGCCGGCTATCAGTACCAGACCGCCGCAGAGGGTGGTCAGGATGCCTGACATAGGGCAGCCTCCCGCTGTTGGCGGCGCTGCTGTGCCCACTGGTTGAGGGCGACCGAACCCAGGATCAGGGCCAGCGCCACGCCCGTGGTGGACTGGATCTGCTCGCCGAGGAACAGGGCTCCCAGCATGACGCCGAACAGCGGCACCAGGTAGTTGCTGAAGGAGGCGAAGGTCGGGCCCGCCTTCTGGATCAGCGCCATGTAGAGGAAGTAGACCAGGCCGGTACAGAAGATCCCCAGCATGGCGACGGCGCCCATGGCCTGCTGGCTCGGCAGGGTGAGGGTGCTCAGGTCGGCCACGAAGGGCGCGGCCAGCAGCAGCTGGATGGCCGAGGAGATCAGGATGTTGCGGGCCACGACCACAGGATGGTCCTTGGCGAAGCGCTTGATCATCAGCAGGCCGATGGCGAAGCAGCTGGCACCGAACAGGATGGCCATGGCACCGAGCAGGCCAGCATTCATGCCGCTGGTCAGCTTGGGCCAGAACAGTACCAGCACGCCGACGAAGCCGATGATCACGGAGACGAGGCCGCCCTTGGTGATTCTTTCACCAGAAATAAACAAGGGTGCCGCCAGAATGGTCACAAAGGGGATACAACCCATGACCACGGCCGCGATGGCGCTGTCCACATACTGTTGTCCCCAGGCCACCATGATGAAGGGGATGGTGGCGTCGAGCAGGGCGATCAGCATATAGGTTCGCCAGGGTGTGTGTTCACTCTTGAGGCGCATGAACAGGCAGAGCAGACCCAGGGTCAGGCTGCCACACAGGGCGCGTCCGGCGGCCACCATGATGGGGGGCAGTTCAGCCACGGCCTGGTGCATGAAAATGAACTGGGAGCCCCACAACAGGCCGATCGCCAGCAACAACAGATAGCTACGCATTTGAATCTCCGATGTAATTCGCCTGCGCATTCTATGCAATCTGCTACTATGCCAAAAATGAATTGTCGTCATTCAACTATGGCCAATATCGATGGAACTGCCCCTCTCCCGCCTCGATCTCAACCTGCTCACCGTGTTCGACATGCTGATGCAGGAGCGCAACGTCACCCGTGCCGCCGAACGGCTGCACCTCTCCCAGTCCACCGTCAGCCATGCGCTGGGGCGCTTGCGCCAGGCGCTGGATGACCCCCTGTTCGTGATGAGCCGGCGCGAGATGATGCCGACCGAACGGGCCAAGGCGCTGGCGAGCCCGGTGCGCCAGGCGCTGGCCATGCTGGAGCAGGGGCTGCGTCAGGCCAAGGGATTCGACCCGGCAAGTGCCCGGCGGATCTTTCGCATCGCCACCCCGGGCTCGGTGGAGCACGGTCTGGTGCCGGTGCTGGTGGAGTGGATGGTGCAGCAGGCTCCCCACTGCCGACTGGAAGTGTGCGAGCTGGCGGACAGCGACTACGAGCGGGAGTTGGAGAAGGGGGAACTGGATCTGGTGATCGGGTTTGCCGGTGCCAACCACCTCTCGCCCCGGTTGTGGCGCGAGGAGTGGTTCAGCAATCCGCTGGTCTGTTTGTCGCCCCTCGGCAGCGCCCTGCCCGACATGCTGGGGCCGGGAGAACTGGTCAGCCGCCCCCATATCCACACCTCCAGCTGGGGCCACAGCCAGGCCATGGTGGATCTCTGGCTGGCCCGTTTCGGGGTGGAGCGGGAGCTGGGGGTCAGGCTGCCGAGCTTTATGGCGGTACCGCCGCTGATGGCGACCGGCCGCTACCTGGTGGTGGTGCCCGAGATGATCGGGCGCCACTTCTGTCGCCACTATCCGTTGCGCCTGCACCAGCTGGAACCCGCCATCCCCATCGTCTACCTGATGGCGGGCC
>NZ_CAWMFQ010000384.1:10595-18692 GCF_963866995.1 Aeromonas sp. ZOR0002
CCCATGACGAGGCGATCGGCTGGTTCAAGGGGTTGTTGCACCGGCTGGCGAAGGAGCGCTACGGCGCGGATGCGTTCGGCCATCCCGCGCCGCAGGGGGCAGATCACGCCAATCCGGAGAAGTAGTCCAGCCCCATCGCACCCTTCACCTCGGCCAGCACCTCGTCGGTGAGGGCCCGGGCCTGCTCGGTGCCCTGCTGCAACAGGCGCAGCAGCTGGCGCTTGTCGGCGATGGCTGCCTCGCGCCGCTCCCGCATCGGAGCGAGCAGGGTCTGCAGGCAGTCGTTGAGTACCTGCTTGCAGCGCATGTCCCCCAGACCACCGCGCTGGTAATGGGCCTTCATCTCGGCCACCAGTGCCTTGTCGGGGTGGAAGGCATCCAGATAGGCGAACACCGTATTGCCCTCCACCTGACCTGGATCGCTCACCTTGAGGTGGTTGGGGTCTGTGTACATGGCGAACACTGCCTGCTTGATCTCGTCGCTCGACATGCCGAGTTCGATGGTGTTGCCAAGGGACTTTGACATCTTGGCCTTGCCGTCGATGCCGGGCAGGCGGCCGGTATCGCTCAGAATGGGCTGGCACTCGGTCAGCACCTCCTTGCCAACCAGGGTATTGAAGCGACGCACTATCTCGTTGGTCTGCTCCAGCATCGGCAGCTGATCCTCGCCCACCGGCACATGGGTGGCGCGAAAGGCGGTGATGTCGGCGGCCTGGCTGACCGGATAGATCAGGAAGCCGGCCGGCAGGCTGCGCTCGAACCCTTTTTGCTGGATCTCCGCCTTGACGGTGGGGTTTCGCTCCAGCCGGGCGACGCTGACCAGGTTGAGGTAATAGGTCGTGAGCTCGGCGAGGGCGGGCAGGGCGCTCTGCAGGCAGAAGGTGGTCCTGGCCGGGTCGAGGCCGGCGGCCAGGTAGTCGGCCATCACCTCCAGCACGTGATCGGTCACCTTGGCCGGGTTGTGGCCGTTGTCGGTCAGCGCCTGCAGATCGGCGATCATGACGAACTGGCGGTAATGGTGCTGGGCGGCCACGCGCTGGCGCAGGGAGCCGACGTAGTGGCCGATGTGCAGTTTGCCGGTGGGGCGGTCGCCGGTCAGGATAACGGGGTTGTGCATGTCACTCTCTCCAGTTGGGTGAGCCGGGAGGCGACAAAGGGATGAAAACAATGACCGCCTCTCGGCGGTCACGGTGTTTTCTTTGGGAAATATTACATAGAAAAGCAGTGCCGCCTGTTTAAGAGCAGCACCACCAGTAGTTGTGATTGAATGAGGTCATATTCATGGCAAATCAAACTACGCCTGTTCGGTCACTTCTGCAAGGGGACGACCAGCAGATCGCAGGGCACGGTATTCATCAGCTGGCGCGCGCTCGAGGTGAGCAGACTCCAGAAGCTTTGGCGGTGGCCGCACACCAGCAGGTCGATCTGATAATCCCTGACCGCCTGGTTGACCCGCTCGCTCAAATCGCCGCAGATCACCAGCTTCTTCTCGATGGGGTAGTCCACCGACGCCAGGAAGGCTTCCAGCTTCTCTTTCGCCTCGGCGATCACCTGGTCCTGCACGTTGTCGATGTCGATATCGATCATCTCGGTGTAGAGATCCTTGAGGTCCACATCCACATGGATCACCGACAGCTTGGCGCCGTTGGAGCGGGCCCGGTCGACTGCCTTCTCGATCACCTTGCGGTTGTCTTCCGACAGGTCGATCGCGGCCAGTACGTGTTTGTAATAGGTTCCATTCATGGGAGTTCTCCTCACTGATCCTGGGTCCACTATACCAATGTCTGCTGAAACTAAAACGGCATCGTCGCCACAGTTTCAGGATTTGCCTGACCCCGAACCGGAAGGCGTAGAGGTGCAGGTGGCCGGGGAGTGCATATTTTGAACAGGAGTTTGACGCCGGTCACAGGCGTGCTATTGCCCTCGGGAAGGTGGGGGAATAGGATGTGCCCGTGCTTCGCAATGAACACAAAACAACAAAAAGCATCTGAATACCGCTTTGGGGAGCCTCGCGCTCCCTTTTGTTTTTCTGCCCTCTTCCAGCTCATATCCCGTCCGACATCAAGGTAATCCCGCCCCCCTTGGTTATGCTGTAGCCAGTTCCCTTGGCAAAACGGCCAGGGCTCCTCACCTGCAACCGGGTGACGCTGTCATGGCCGTTTATCATGTCCCACCGATGCACCGGAGAGTCCTTCATGATCATTCATCCCCAGATCCAGGGTTGTGTTGCCCGCAATTGCCACCCCATGGGTTGTCGCGCCGCCGTGCTGCAACAGATCGAACAGGTGCGGGCGGCGGGGCCGTTCAACGGGCCGAAACGGGTGCTGGTGCTGGGGGCATCGTCCGGTTTCGGGCTGGCGTCCCGGATCGCGCTCACCTTCGGCGCCGGGGCCGATACCCTGGGCGTCTCGTTCGAGCGGGGTCCCTCCGACAAGGGGCTCGGCAGTGCTGGCTGGTACAACAACATCTGGTTTCGTCAGGCGGCGGAGCAAGCCGGTCGCATCGCCGTCAACCTGATCGGGGATGCCTTCTCCGACACCATGCGCCAGCAGGCCATCGACGTCATCCGCCAGCAGCTCGGGCAGGTGGATCTGGTGGTCTATTCGCTGGCGAGCGGAGTCAGGGTGATGCCGGATGGCACACAGGTACGCTCGGTGCTCAAGACCACAGGCCAGCCGCTGCAAGGCTGGGGGCTGGATCTGGAGCACGATGCGCTGGTGCAGCAGTCGCTGGTGCCAGCCACCCCGGAGGAGATCCGCGACACCGTCACAGTGATGGGGGGCGAGGACTGGCAGCGCTGGATGCAGGCATTGCAGCAGGCGGATTGCCTGGCCCCCGGCGCCCGGACCGTTGCCTACTCCTATATCGGTCCCGAGTCCACCTATCCCCTCTATCGGGACGGCACCATCGGCTATGCCAAGGAGCACCTGCACGCCACCGCCGAGACCATCAACCTGCAACTTGCCGGGATTGGCGGTCATGCCTGGGTGTCGGTCTGCAAGGCGTTGGTGACCAAGGCGAGCGTGTTTATTCCGGTGCTGCCTGTCTATCTGGGCCTGTTGATGGGGGTGATGAAGGAGCGTGGTGTTCACGAGGGCTGCATCGAGCAGATGCAGCGGCTGTTTGCCGACAAGATGTACGGGCCCAGAGGGGTCGTCGCCGATGGCAACCGGCTGATCCGGATGGATGACCACGAGCTTGAGCCAGCGGTGCAGGCCGCCGTCTCGGCACTCTGGCCCAAGGTGACGCCGGAGAACTTCCGCATCCTGGGGGATTTTGCCGGGTTGCGCCAGGAGTTCATGCAGCTCAACGGCTTCGAGCTGCCGGGGGTGGATTACGGTGCGCCGGTGAACGTGGCGTCACTCACTGAGCTGACGCCCTGACACCCGCACGAGGGGGAATCAGGCAACGTTGCAGGCCAGTTCAGGGGAAAGGTGGGGAGACTGGGCCAGCACGGTCTGGTTGCGCCCTTGGCGTTTCGCCTGATACATGGCCATGTCGGCCCGATGGATGAGCTGGCTCAGGCTGTCATCCTGCGTCGAGCGTTCCGCCACTCCGATGCTGATGGTCATGTGGGGGGCGGCCAGGTAGGCGATCCGGCTTCTCAGCTGCTCCGCCAGCCGCCAGCAGGTGGCCCCGTCCTGGGTCATGGCCACCAGAAATTCTTCCCCGCCCCAGCGCCCGATCAACTGCTGGTCCGGCGCCCAGCTCTTGAGCTCCCTGGCCAACTGCCGGATAGCCTGATCCCCCGCCTGGTGACCATGCTTGTCGTTGATCTGCTTGAAGTGATCGATGTCGATGATGAGCAGGGTCAGGGGCGTTTCGTGCAGCCACTGCTGGCCCAGTCTCTCCAGCAGGGCGCGTCGGTTGGGCAGCCCGGTCAGCTGATCGAAGGTGGCGAGCTTGTAGAGGTGGCGCGAGCTGCGGTGGAGCCTGCGGGTGGTGAGTCCGAGCAGGATCAGGGCGACGGCCAGCAGCACCAGCAGCAGCAATTGGTAGTAGCGGGCACTCTGCTGGTAGAGCAGTTGCTGGCGCTTGTTCTCGTTCTCCTGCTGCAGCGCGCGATTGCTGGCCTCGCTGCGAGCCAGATCCATCTCGACCTGGAAGGCGGCCGCGTGCTGGCTCAGGGTCTGGTTGAAGTGCTGCTTGTAGTACTGCATGTAGCGGGTCATGGCCCCGTAGGCCTCGGGGTAGCGGCCCAGATCGGCCAGCAACCTGGCCTGCATCGCCCGACCATCCATGGAGAGAGGGGCGGTGTGCTCCATCAGCAGTTGCAGGGCCAGCTGCTTCTCGCCACGACCCAGCAGGGTTCTTGCCCGGATCTCGGTCAGACGGGAGGCCGCCTGCGGGCTATCCAGCCTGTCATAGATGGCTTGTGCCTCCTCCAGGCTGCGCCAGGCTGAGTGCCAGTCCGCCCGTGCGTTGAACACCATGGCTTGGTAGCCGAGGACGATGGCACGATAGTGGGGTGACAGGCTCGGCGTGGCCAGCAGGGTATCGAGCAACTGGCTGGCTCTGGCAGGCTGGCCCATGTCGATGTAGAGCCTGGCCATGTTGGCCCGGATGATGGCCTGGCTGTTGGGTTCGTTGAGCTGCACCATCTGGCCGAGGGCATCCTGATAATAGGTCTCGGCCTCACGGTAGAGATTGAGGTCCGCATAGAGGTTGCCGAGGGTCATCAGCAGACGGCCGCACTGCAAGGTGGAGAGGATGGAACTCGGCTCTTTCTGCTTGAGGTGATAGGCGGTCTTGAGCTCGAGGATCGCCTCTTTCATCTGCTGGGTACGGTAGAGGGCGAGCCCGTTGAGGGCATGCCACTCCGAGACCTGCCTGGGGTGATGCCGGACCGCTGGCCAGAGCTGGGTGAGCAGCTCGAGCGCCTGATCCGGCGTATCGGCATCCAGGGTCAGGGCAATCTGCTGCAACCGGAAGTCGAGCAGGCGAAGGCTCTCCTGCTGGGCATTGGCCAGACCGCGGGCGCGGGCATTGTCGCGCTGTGCCTGTGGATAGCGGCCAAGGGCTGCCTGGGCCAGGGACCTGGCGTAGAACAGTTCCATATCCTGCTGGGGACTGGCGTCGAGGCGCTGCAGATAGCCGACGGGATCGCGCGCCGCCTGCAATTCAGCCTCTTTCAGCAAGGAGGGAGCTGCCTGCAACTGGGTCATCCAGAGCAGCGCCAGTGCCATTATGAATCTCATTGAATCCTTTCCCCGACCAATGGCGCCATCATAATGGCTGATGTCACCTACACCATGTTTCTTTGCTTCTCTATAACCGTATGGGGGAGAGGATGAGGTGAAAAGTCGTCGCAACTGCGGGGTGCGTCGGTTGTCTCTGGTTGCGTCAGGATGCAACAGTGGCGACAATCGTGGGCAAATCACAGTGGAGAATCATCATGTTGGCCAAAGCCATGATCGAGAAGTTGAACGAGCAGATTAATCTTGAATTCTATTCCTCCAACCTCTACCTGCAGATGAGCGCCTGGTGCGAGGACAAGGGCTTCGAGGGGGCCGCCACCTTCCTGCGCCAGCATGCGGTCGAGGAGCGCCAGCACATGGAGCGCCTGTTCACCTACGTGAGCGAGACCGGCGCCATGCCGGTACTGGGGGCCATCGAAGCGCCTCCCCATGAATTCAAGTCCCTGGGTGACATCTTCCGCACCACCCTGGAGCACGAGTATCACATCACCAAGTGCATCAACGGTCTTGCCCACGTCGCCTTCACCACCCAGGATTACTCCACCTTCAACTTCCTGCAGTGGTACGTGGCCGAGCAGCACGAAGAGGAGAAGCTGTTCAAGAGCATCGTCGACCGTCTGAGCCTGGTGGGCGAGGATGGCAAGGGCCTCTATTTCATCGATAAGGAGCTGGCCGAGCTGGCCAAGGGCGCCCCGGCCAGCATCATGGACGGCAACGCCTGATAGTCGTGGACACTTAGTGTTCAGTCAGTACAATGACGGCCCCTTGTAAAGGGGCCGTTTTCTATTTGCAGGTGTCCTTGTACCGCTGTGCTGGTGTCTGCCGGGTACAATGACGGTCCTTTAAGGTAAAGGGGCCGTTTTTCTTTTGATGGGTGAGTGACGATGAAACAGGTGGATGTGGTGGTGATCGGTGCCGGGGCGGCCGGATTGATGTGTGCGGCCCAGGCTGGCTACCGGGGTCGCTCCGTGCTGGTGCTCGACAACGCCAAGAAGCCGGGCCGCAAGATCCTCATCAGCGGCGGCGGTCGCTGCAACTTCACCAATCATCAGGTGGGTCCCCATGCCTTCCTTTCGGCCAACCTCCACTTCTGCAAATCGGCGCTGGCGCGCTATACCCAGCAGGATTTCATCGATCTGGTGGACAGGCATGGCCTGAACTACCACGAGAAGACGCTGGGCCAGCTCTTCTGCGACGACAGCGCCAAGGATATCGTCGACATCCTGCTGACCGAGTGCGACTGGGCTGGCGTGACCCTGCAGTTCCAGACCGAGATCCTCACCGTCAGCAAGACAGATGAAGGCTTCGTGCTCGACACCAGCAAGGGGGAGATCGCCTGCTCGTCGCTGGTGGTCGCCACCGGCGGCCTCTCCATGCCGAAACTCGGTGCTACCCCTTATGGCTTCAAGCTGGCGGAGCAGTTCGGCCTCACCGTGCTGCCGACTCGCGCCGGGCTGGTGCCCTTTACCCTGCATCAGGCCGACAAGGAGGCCTTCGCCGATCTGGCGGGGGTCAGCCTGCCGGTGGCGGTGACCGCCGAGGATGGCACCCGCTTCAAGGAGGCCATGCTGTTCACCCATCGCGGCCTCTCCGGCCCCGCCATCCTGCAGATCTCCTCTTTTTGGCTGGCGGGGGAGAAGATTCACATCAACCTGCTGCCGGATCTCGACATTCCAGAGACCCTCAAGACCTGGGCCCAGGCCCATCCTGCCCAGGAGCTGAAAACCGTGCTGGGGCGCGAGCTGCCCAAGCGCTTCGTCGACAAGCTGGTGGAGCTGGGATGGCTGGTAAGCAAGCCGATGCGCCAGTACAACGAACGGGAGCTGGAGGCGGTAGCCACCCTGCTGGGGGATTGGCAGATCCTGCCCAACGGCACCGAAGGGTATCGCACCGCCGAAGTGACCTTAGGGGGGGTGGATACCAACGCGCTCTCCTCCAAGACCATGGAGGCGCGCACCGTGCCCGGCCTCTACTTCATCGGCGAAGTGGTGGACGTGACCGGCTGGCTCGGTGGTTACAATTTCCAGTGGGCCTGGTCGTCGGGCTGGGTGGCAGGCCAGTACTGCTGAGGGATGCCGCATCCTTGCTGTGAATGGTCCCGTCAGCGGCCTCTCGGGTGACAACTTCCAGTGGGCCCGGTCGTCGGGCTGGGGGAGAGGCCGTACTGCTGACAAAGAGGCTCAGCGGATGAGTCCGAGCGGATCGGGCCGTGTCAGGCGGCCCGAGTGATGGAACCAGACGCGGCCTGCTCAGGCCGCGTTTTTTATGGTCGGTCGCTGGCTGCCGGTTGGCCTCTAGCCTCTCCTGATATTGGGCAGGAAGGCGGTCAGCAGGCCAATAAGGGGCAGATAGGCGCAGACCTGATAGACGGTTTCGATGCTGGTGGCATCGGCCAATCTGCCCAGCAGGGCGGCCCCTATCCCTCCCATGCCGAAGGCGAAGCCGAAGAAGAGGCCGGAAATGGTGCCGACCTTGCCGGGTACCAGATCCTGGGCGTAGACCAGGATGGCGGAGAAGGCCGACGCCAGGATGAGGCCGATGACGATCGACAGCACCGAGGTCCAGAACAGGTCGACGTGGGGCAGCAGCAGGGTGAAGGGAGCGACGCCGAGGATGGAGATCCAGATCACCCGCTTGCGACCGATGCGATCGCCGAGCGGCCCGCCGAGCACCGTCCCCGCCGCGACGGCAAACAGGAAGGCGAACAGATAGAGCTGGGCGCTCTCCAGCGACAGGTGGAACTTGTCCATCAGGTAGAAGGTGTAATAGCTGCTCAGGCTGGCCATGTAGAAGAACTTGGAGAACATCAGCAGACCGAGGATGGCCAGTGACCAGCCAATCTGGCGGCGGCTCAGGCCGGTGCCGGCATGGGCCTTCATCCGCCGATGGAAGCTGGCGG
>NZ_CAWMFQ010000385.1:0-6205 GCF_963866995.1 Aeromonas sp. ZOR0002
GCCCCAGGGTCGCCAGCAGGCTGGCCAGCAGGCTGGAGGCGCCGAAGCGGAAGGTGCGGGCGGATACCCAGTCCTTGCCCAGGATCTCTTCGGCCATGGCCAGGTACTGACCCGCCACGGCGGCGTCTTTCACGCCACCGGCCGGCTTGAAGCCCACTTTCGGGTTCTTGGCCTTGATCACTTCCATCATGATGCGGGCCGCTTCCGGGGTCGCATTGACCGGCACCTTGCCGGTGGAGGTCTTGATGAAATCGGCACCGGCGTCGATGGAGATCTCGGAGGCGCGACGGATCAGCGCCTCTTCCTTCAACTCGCCGGTCTCGATGATCACTTTCAGCAGTACCTTGGCGCCGCAGGCTTCCTTACATGCTTTGACCAGATCGAAGCCGACCTGTTCATTGCCGGCCATGAAGGCGCGGTACGGGAAGACCACGTCCACCTCGTCGGCACCGTAGGCCACGGCGGCGCGGGTCTCGGCCACGGCGATCTCGATGTCGTCGTTGCCGTGGGGGAAGTTGGTCACGGTCGCGATGCGCACGTCGGCAGCGCCGATGTCACGCAGGGTCTTGCGCGCGATGGGGATGAAACGGGGGTAGATGCAGACGGCGGCGGTCAGGCCGGCCGGAGACTTGGCCTTGTGGCACAGGTCGATCACCTTCTGATCGGTGTCGTCATCGTTCAGGGTGGTCAGGTCCATCAGGTTCAGGGCGCGTTGGGCGGCCACTTTCAGATCAGTCATGCTATGTCTCCAAAGTCTTGTTAAGCCCCATCACCCGCGATCGGCTTCACCGAACACCAAGGGTCGGCAGAGACGTTCCCGGAGCAACGGGATATGGAATTGCAGCGCAAATGCACAGGCAATACGGCTGCAAATAAGGCAAGAGCCCTGTCACTTTCTTACAAAAGTGCGGACTTGGTTCCATGAAGACTTGAGAAAGGCCGACTACGCAGACCCGACTTCCCAATCAATTCCATTTGACCGCCAACACCCGGATTCACCGGGCATTAGTCAATGCCAGCACCCTGCTGGCATCGCCTATTTCAGCCGAGATACCCCGTGTTTGCAAGCCGGATTTGCCAATTTCAGAGGTACCTCACACCCGGCAAATCCAGCGCTGGCAGGCGCTTAAGAGAAGAAGCGGGTCAGGATCCAGGAGTAGGCAATGCCCCCCAGATAGACCCCCACGATCCCCATGACGCCGGAGAGGACGGGCGGCGCCGGTATCGGCAACTTGAGGAAAGAAAACAACACCCCAACGATAAAGCCGGCCGCCATAGCCAGTAGCACTTCATTCATAGAACCTCCGATTTGACTCACTTTATTATTAGTCTTGACAGGAAAACGGTTGTCACCACCCCAAACGAGAACGCCACAGCAAATCGCTGTGGCGTTCGTCTTTATCCTGTCAGTCAGGCGATGTTACATGCCGGACAGCGCCAGGAAGAAGCCTGCGATGGTCGCAGACATCAGGTTGGACAGGGAACCTGCCAGCACGGCCTTCAGACCGAACTTGGCGATGGTGCCGCGACGGTTCGGTGCCATGGAGCCCAGACCACCCAGCAGGATGGCGACGGAGGACAGGTTGGCGAAGCCGCACAGGGCGAAGGAGATGATCGCCTTGGTGTGCTCGGACATGGCCACACCGTTGATCAGCACTTCATCCTTCAGGTAGGGGGCAAAGTTCAGGTAGGCCACGAACTCGTTGACCACCAGCTTCTGACCGATGAAGGAACCGGCCACGACCGCTTCGCTCCAGGGCACGCCGATCAGGAAGGCCAGCGGGGAGAACAGCCAGCCCAGCAGCAGCTCCAGGGAGAGTTGCGGGTAACCGAACCAGCCGCCCACACCGGAGAAGATGCCGTTGATCATGGCGATGAGGCCGATGAAGGCCAGCAGCATGGCACCCACGTTCAGGGCCAGTTGCAGACCGGCGGAGGCACCGGCGGCAGCGGCGTCGATCACGTTGGCAGGCTTGTCGTCCAGCTCACCTTCTGCGGTGTTCTCGTCGTAGCTCGGGGTCTCGGTTTCCGGTACCAGCAGCTTGGCGAACAGCAAACCACCCGGGGCAGCCATGAAGGAGGCGGCGATCAGGTATTCCATCTTGACACCCATGGAGGCGTAACCGGCCAGCACGGAGCCAGCAACGGAAGCCAGACCACCACACATGACGGCGAACAGCTCGGAGTCGGTCATCTTGGAGATGAAGGGACGTACCACCAGCGGGGCTTCGGTCTGACCGACGAAGATGTTGGCAGTGGCGGAGAGGGATTCGGTACGAGAGGTGCCCAGCACCTTCTGCAGACCGCCGCCCAGCAGCTTGATCACCCACTGCATGATGCCGAGGTAGTAGAGTACCGCGATCAGGGAAGAGAAGAAGATGATGACGGGCAGGACGCGGAAGGCGAAGACGAAGCCACCGCCACCGAACACTTCGAACATCTTGTTGCCAACCAGACCACCGAACAGGAATTCGATGCCGTTCTGGCCATAACCGATGACGCTGGAGACGGCGTCGGACACGCCCACCAGGATGTCACGACCGACAGGCACGTAGAGCACGAAGGCCCCCAGACCGGCCTGGATGGCAAAGGCGCCACCTACGGTACGAATTTTGATTGCCTTGCGGTTGCTGGAGAACAGCACCGCAATAAGGATGAGCGTCGCCATCCCTACCAGACCCATTATCAGATTCATTATTAACACTTCCTCTTTAGTAGCACCTGCCAGCTTGTTAACGATTTGTGTATTGAAGCCGCTAATCAAGGGTGCGCATTATACTAATTACGGTGCGACAAAATAGAATACTGGTCACATTTTATAAGCCACAAACGGCCTGAACATCGTTTAATTAGACCGCAAACGATTTTTATGGGCCCTGTTTTTTATCACTCGGTCATCATTTGATAATCAAATGTTAATTTCATGATTTCCTGGGGGGAACAGCCGCCGGGTGGAGTCATGTAACACCGAAATAACATCCTCCAGCGGTTGCTGCCGCAATTGTGCCAACAAGCGGGCTATGGTCGGCAGGCTGGCCGGCGTGTTCACCTCTCCCTGCTGGCCTTGCAGCGGCATGTCGGGAGCGTCGGTTTCCAGCAGCAAGGCCTCCAGCGGCATCTGGCGTATCGCCTCCCGGGTCTTGTTGGCGCGCTCATAGCTGATGACCCCCCCGATCCCCAGCCTGAAACCCAGTTGCCAGAACACCTCCGCCTGATGCAGGGAGCCGCTGAAGGCATGAATGACCCCCCCTTGTGGCGGAGTGAAGCGCCGCAGGATCTTGGCGACCGTGTCGTTGGCACGCACCGAGTGGACGATGAGGGGCAGCTCATGCGCCATGGCCAGCCGCACCTGCGCCTCGAACATCTCGACCTGCCCCTCCTGCGGCACATGGGAGCGCAGATCCAGCCCGCACTCCCCCACGGCCACCAGCCCACGGGGCCGACTCGCCAGCAGGGTCTCCAACCGGGTCAGTGCATCCCGAGGCTGCTTGCCCACATACCAGGGATGGATCCCCAGGCCATAGCGGATGTCGTCGTGGCGCCCGGCCAGCGCCATCACCCGCCCCCAGTTTTCCTCTCCCACGGCGGGGATGATATACTCGCCCACCCCCAGCTGGCGCCACCGGGTCAGCAGCGCCTCCCTATCGGCGTCAAAGACCGGAAAATCGAGGTGGCAGTGGGTGTCTATCAATTCCATGTCGCGCTTACCTGTCTGTCGTACTCAATGGGTTCATTCCATGCCAACACACGTTTCCCGAGGCTTTACCCTGATAGAACTGGTGCTGGTCATCATCGTGCTGGGGATCCTGGCCGTGACCGCCCTGCCCCGCTTCATCAACATCCAGGACGACGGGCTAAAGAGCAGCGTCTCGTCCACGGCGGGCAGCTTTGCCAGTGCCGCCCGGCTCGCCCACGCCGGCTGGGCGGTCAAGGTGAAGGGGGAGCCCCTGGCACTCTACAACTTTAGCGGCATGGGCAGGCAGGATCTCGACATCAACAGCCATGGCTGGCCGGTGGGCACCAAGGAGGACCAGGGAGGTCAGGGGCCCGATACCGTCTTCCCCGGTGGCGACAGCGATCAGATCTCCGTCAGCAGCCGGGACGACTGCGAGAGCCTGTTTGGCGCCCTGCTCGATACCGATCTGACGGTGGCCGATGAGTTGCACCAGGATTCAGACAGTGACTACATCTCCCGGCTCATCCCGGCAGACGCTCAGGCTGACGGCGCCCTTCGTCACGACAACTGCCGCTATACCCTGCGCAGCTCCGTGGGCCGCTTCCCGGCATACCCCGACGGGCTCTCGTTCGACTACAACAGCGTCACTGGCGCCGTGACCCGCCAGTTCCAGTGAGGTCGTCGCCCTTGTCCGGGCGCTTCTCCTCTTCATCATGGCGTACCGGCGCGCAGCAGCGCCGGTTCTCCGGTGTGAGTCCCCACTCCTGGCACCAGGCATCGTAGCGAGCCAGCCAACGCAGCAATATCCCCTTCATGGGCGCCTCCTTGTCTCGATGGTTTCCCCACAAGCCTGCCCCAATCCAACTCCCCAGACCAGCATCTCGGGGCCAGCGGCGTCATGGCCTGTCCAGCGGCAGCAACAGCCCCATGGAAATCTCGTCCACATAGCCCTCGTCCAGCCGATAGGCCTGCCGTCTCACCCCTTCCTCCACGAACCCGCACTTGCGATACAAGGCGTGGGCCACCTCGTTGTGGGCCATCACTCCCAGCTCCAGCCGGTGGATACCGAGATCCCTCGCGGTCGCGATCAGGGTACGCAGCAACCGTTCCCCCCATCCCTGCCCGCGCGCCCCCGAACGCAGCCCCATCACCACCAGGGCGCAGTGGCGGTTGCGTGCCAGGCCGCCACCAAGGAGCGCGGCAAACCCTTGCACCTCCCCCGCCAGATCCAGCAGCCACATGGCCTGGTTGGGGGACGCGGCCATGGCCTCGAGCCGCCTGCGCTGCCCCGCTATGTCCGAGGGGCGCTCTCCCGCTTCATACAGCATGAAGCGGGTCTCCCTGTCCAGTTGCCCGAAGAAGCTGTCCAGCGCCGCCGCATCCTCCACCCCTGCCATACGAATCATCACGCCGATCTCCCTGCCTGGTGGTTCTGCCGACCACGACCATAAAAAAAACGACTCCCTCAGGAGTCGTTTTTATCAGAGCCATCTGGCTAACGCCACGCCCTCGGCCCGATCAGGCTTTCGCTGGCAGGCTCAGGCAGGCGACCGCTTCCACCTGCATCGCGCGAGGGGAAGATTCCGAGCGACGATCAGGCCTTCGCTGGCAGGCTCAGGCGAGCGACCGCTTCCACGTGCATGGAGTGCGGGAACATGTCCACCGGCTGCACCTCGTCCAGCACGAAGCCCTGTTTGACCAGCCAGGCGAGATCCCGGACCAGGGTCTGGGGGTTGCAGGAGACATAGACCAGACGGCGCGGCGCCATGGCCACCAGGGTCTGCAATACCGCCTTGTCACAGCCCTTGCGGGGTGGATCCATCACCACCACGTCGGCACTCACCCCGTCGGCATGCAGGGCAGGCATCAGCTGCTCCGCCTTGCCCACGTGGAACTCGGTCTGCTCGATGCCGTTGAGAGCCGCATTGCGACGGGCGTCGCTGATGGCGCTCTCTACCGACTCAATCCCCACCACCTTGGCGGCCTTGCCTGCCAGGAACAGGGAGATGGTGCCGATGCCGCAATAGATGTCGAACACCGTCTCGCTGCCGGTCAGCTCGCAATACTCCAGCGCCTTGGAGTAGAGCACGTCGGTCTGGCTCGGGTTGTTCTGGAAGAAGGAGAGGGGCGAGATCTCGAATTCGAGCTCGTGGATCTTGTCGCGGATCACCCCGCTGCCCAGCAGCACCCGGTTCTTGTCACCCAGGATGCGGTTGGTGCGCGCCTCGTTGATGTTCTGCACCAGAGTAGTGACCGGCAGATCCGCCAGGGCCGCCAGCAGCTCGGCTTCGAACGGCAGCGCTTCACCCAGGGTCACCAGCACCACCATCAGCTCGCCGCTCTTGAAGCCCTTGCGGGTCATCAGGTTGCGCACGCAGCCGGTGTGGGCCACCTCGTCATAGGCCGCGATGTCGTGCTCGCGCATCCAGTTGCGTACCCGGGCATTGAGCTCCACGTGCAGCGAGTCCTGCACCGCGCAATCATCGGCGGTGATGAGGTCATGGGAGTGCTTGCGGTAGAAGCCGATCT
>NZ_CAWMFQ010000385.1:6222-7685 GCF_963866995.1 Aeromonas sp. ZOR0002
GGCGCCCGCCTCGCTGCCACGCACCGCGTACTGGGCCTTGTTGCGGTAGGCAAACGGCGTCTCCATGCCGAGGATGGGGTTGACCACGGCCTCACCCAGCCCGACCTGCTCCAGTGCGCTCTGCACCAGGCTCTGCTTGAGGGCAAGCTGGGCCGGATAGGCCAGCGGGCGCACCTGGCAGCCACCGCATTCGGTGTTGGGGCAAAAATCGGCCACCCGATCGGCAGAGGGCTGGGTCAACTCGACCAGCTTGCCGTGCAGGTAGTTCGGTTTGACCTCGGTCAACTCGACCAGCGCCTGCTCACCGGGCAGCAGACCCTCGACAAACAGGGGGCGATCGAACAGGCGACCCTTGCCATCCCCCTTGTCGGTCAGTTCAAGAATATCGATCTGATGTTGGTGTCCCACTAACGGCATGAGCGGCTCCGAAGGCATGAAAGAGAGGGTGACGACGGGGCAGACCCGGCGACCCCGAATAAAGGGTGGCAGAGTTTAGCGGAGATCCGCCCAAAATGCAGGCATAAAAGACCCCGCAAACACAAATAGCGACCCCGGCCACCAGCGGCCCGGTCCGGGCAGCCTGGCCACCTCGCCCCAATAAAAAACCGCCGGACGGGGCCGGCGGTATGACATTCATGGCAGCAGGATCAATGGCTGTAGGCTTTCTCGCCGTGGCTGGTCACGTCCAACCCTTCGCGCTCGGCATCTTCCTTCACCCGCAGACCGATCAGCAGGTCCACCAGCTTGTAGGCCACGGCCGAGACCAGGGCGGTCCAGACCACGGTCACCCCCACGCCGATGACCTGTACCTTGACCTGGGCCAGGATGGAGTACCCCTCGGCCACCTGGTTGGTCACATAGTCCCACACCCCGGTGCCGCCCAGATCCGGGCTGGCGAACACCCCGGTCAGCACGGCACCCAGGATCCCGCACACCCCGTGCAGGCCGAACACGTCCAGGCTGTCATCGGCCCCCAGCAGACGCTTGAGACCGTGCACGCCCCACAGACCGGCCACACCGCTGAGCAGGCCGATGATGAGGGCGCCCCCCACACCGACGAAACCGGCGGCAGGGGTGATGGCGACCAGACCCGCCACCGCACCGGACACGGCGCCAAGCAGGGAGGGACGGCCCTTCATCGCCCACTCGGCGAAGGTCCAGGAGAGGGCGGCAGCGGCCGGTGCGATCCAGGTGTTGGCGAAGGCCAGGGCCGCCGTGCCGTTGGCTTCGAGGGAGGAGCCAGCGTTGAAGCCGAACCAGCCGAACCAGAGCAGGGCGGCACCGATCATGGTCATGGTCAGGCTGTGGGGGGTCATGGGGTCACGGCCATAGCCAACCCGTTTGCCCACCATGAAGGCCCCAACCAGACCGGCCACCGCGGCGTTGATGTGCACCACTGTGCCGCCGGCGAAGTCCAGAGCGCCGTGCTGGAACAGATAGCCAGCGGTGGCACCGGCCGCTTC
>NZ_CAWMFQ010000386.1:0-4977 GCF_963866995.1 Aeromonas sp. ZOR0002
CACCCTGCCGACGCTGCACGAGTTGGCACTGGCGGGGGTTGGCAACGGCGCCTTGCGCGACTTCAAGGGGGATGATCTGGTGCTCTCCCTGGCGGGCACGGGGGACATCGTCGCCAGCGGGCTGACGCTGGATCGGCTGGAGGGCAACATCGCCGGGCTGGGCAACCTGGATCTGGGGCAGGGCTCCGCCCGGGTGATGGCGCTGAACATCGCCGGCGCCGGTGGCGTCAAGGGGGCCGGGCTCGCCAGCGAGGAGGTCGAGGTGAGCATCGCCGGCAGTGGCGAGGTCGAGGTGCGGGCCCGGTCGCGGCTCAAGATAGAGATCGCCGGTGCCGGTGCGGTCAACTACTGGGGCAGCCCAGCGCTGACCAGCGAGATCGCGGGCTCGGGTCAGGTGAGCCGGTTGGGGAGCTGATCCCATCACCGCAACAATGAAAAAGGCCCCTCGGGGCCTTTTTTGCAGGATGCGACATCGTGGGACGACACCTCACTCGAGGGGCAGCGCGAGCTCCAGATCCGCGTTGAGCCGCATCAGCAGCCACTGCATGCCGGCGAGGTGCTGGTGGTCATGGCTGACGAGCAGGCGCACCAGACCGTCCAGGGTCACCTCCCCATAGCCGCCATAGCGGGCGCGGCGCTGCCAGGCGTCGGACGGTACCGTCTTCAGCCATTCGACGGTCTGCAGGCGGGCGGTGCGAAAGCGGTCGAGCTGCGTGGCGGTATCCTGCCGGGGGTAATCATGGTCCAGCGCCAGCTGATAGCCATCGAGGGAGGCGAGCTCCGGCAGGCTTTCCGCCAGGGTGCGACGAAACCGCACCTGATAGCCCAGCACCTCGATGTCCAGCAGGTGGCAGAGGTGCCCCCTGGCACTGAAACGCTCGGAGGGGATCCCGGCCCAGTTGGCGGGTTCCCAGTCCAGACGGTCGGTGGGGACCTGTGCCAGCAGCCGCTCGAACTGGTCCGGCATGGCCAGCAATGTGGTGAAGAGAGGCATCCTTGTCTCCTGTTTCCGGGTGAATGGCCGCCCGCTGACGGGGGGCGGCCACGAGCGGGTCAGCCTCAGGCCGGTTCGCCCAGGTGGTTGGCGTGAAAGCGCAGGTGCGCCTCGATGAAGCTCGCCACGAAGTAATAGCTGTGGTCGTAGCCGGCATGGCGGTTGAGCGTCAGGGGCCACGCCCGGGTGGCGGCCACTTCGGCCAGGGTGTCGATGCCGAGCTGCTCCGCCAGGAAGGGGTCGTCCAGCCCCACGTCCACCAGGGTCGGCAGGGGCGGGCTGTCGTGGTGGCGCAGCAGCTGGCAGGAATCCCACTCCTGCCACAGCAGGGGGTTGTTGCCGAGGTAGGCGCCGAGGGCCTTCTGGCCCCAGGGGCAGCGGCTCGGGTGGCTGATGGGGCTGAAGGCCGACACCGAGCGGTAGCGACCCGGCTCGCGCAGGGCGGCGATGAGGGCGCCGTGGCCTCCCATGGAGTGGCCGCTGATGGCGCGCTTCGTCGAGACCGGGAAGTGGGTCTCGATGAGCTCGGGCAGCTCCCGGGTGACGTAATCGTACATCTGGTAGTGATCCCGCCAAGGGCTTTGGGTGGCGTTGACGTAGAAACCCGCCCCCATGCCGAGGTCATAGCCGGGATCGTCCGCCACCCCTTCACCGCGGGGGCTGGTGTCCGGCGCTACCAGAGCGATGCCGAGCTCGGCGGCGATGCGCTGGGCCCCGGCTTTTTGCATGAAGTTCTCGTCGGTGCAGGTGAGACCGGAGAGCCAGTAGAGCACCGGCACTTTCTGGCCGGTGAGGGCCTGGGGCGGCAGGTAGATGGCGAAGCGCATCTCGCACCCCAGCACATTGGAGCGGTGGCGATACTGCTTGTGCCAGCCGCTGAAGCTCTTGTTGCTGCTGATGATGTCCAGATTCATGTAAGGACTCCTTGCCCCGCCCATGCGATGGGCGGGGCGCTCATGGGATCAGTAGTGGATGACGGTGCGGATGCTCTTGCCTTCGTGCATCAGATCGAACGCCTCGTTGATCTGCTCGAGGGGCATGGTGTGGGTGATGAAGTCGTCCAGCTTGAACTCACCCTGCATGTAGCGCTGTACGTAGCTCGGCAGCTCGCTGCGACCGCGCACGCCCCCGAAGGCGCTGCCGCGCCACACCCGGCCGGTGACCAGCTGGAACGGACGGGTGCTGATCTCCTGGCCCGCACCGGCCACGCCGATGATGACCGACTCGCCCCAGCCCTTGTGGCAGCACTCCAGCGCCGCGCGCATCACCTTGACGTTGCCGATGCACTCGAAGGAGAAGTCGACGCCGCCGTCGGTCATCTCGACGATCACCTCCTGGATGGGCTTGTCGAACGTGTTCGGGTTGATGCAGTCGGTGGCGCCCAGCTTGCGAGCCAGCTCGAACTTGCTCTCGTTGATGTCGATGGCGATGATGCGGCCGGCCTTGGCCAGGCGCGCGCCTATGATGGCAGAGAGGCCGATGCCCCCCAGCCCGAAGATGGCGACGCTCTCACCCTCTTTCACCTTGGCGGTGTTCATCACGGCGCCGATGCCGGTGGTGACGCCGCAGCCCAGCAGGCAGACCTCTTCCAGGGGGGCGGCCGGATCCACCTTGGCGATGGAGATTTCGGGCAGTACCGTGTATTCGCTGAAGGTGGAGGTGCCCATGTAGTGGTAGATGGGCTGGCCGTCCTTGGAGAAGCGGGTGGTGCCGTCCGGCATCAGCCCCTTGCCCTGGGTGGCGCGGATCTTCTGGCACAGGTTGGTCTTGCCGGATTTGCAGAACTTGCACTCGCCGCACTCTGGGGTGTAGAGCGGGATCACGTGATCGCCGACCTTGACGCTGGTGACGCCCTCGCCGACGGACTCGACGATACCGCCCCCTTCATGGCCCAGGATGCAGGGGAAGACCCCTTCCGGATCTTCACCGGAGAGGGTGAAGGCATCGGTGTGGCAGACGCCGGTCGCGACGATGCGCACCCGCACCTCGCCGGCCTGGGGCGGCATGACCTCGACCTCTTCGATGGAGAGGGGCTGACCCGGTCCCCAGGCGATGGCGGCTTTACACTTGATGCTCTGAACCTGTGCCATGAATGACGTCCTCGTAGTGGTTGGATGAACGGAAATGAGTTCGGAGATCCAGTGTAGTTTCCCGCCGATTTGGTGATAATAACGCTAAGTATCAAATCACTTTTACACACAGGTAATAATGTTCGGCTGGGAAGGGGTCTGTGAATTTGTCAGCGTGGCGGAGCAGGGGGGCTTTACCCCGGCCGCACGCAAGCTCGGGGTGTCGGTGGCCCAGGTGAGCCGCCAGGTGGCGCAGCTCGAAGACAGGCTGCAGGCCAAGCTGCTGCTGCGCACCACCCGTCAGGTGCGTCTCACCGAACTCGGGGAGATCTATTTTCGCCACTGCCGCCAGTTGCTGGACAACCTCTACGAGGCGGAGCTGGCGGTGGGACGCCATCAGGCGGTGCCCCAGGGCTCCTTGCGCATCACGGCCCCGGTCTCCTACGGCGAGAGCCGCATCGCCCCCCTGGTGAACGACTTCATGGTGCGCTTCCCCCAGCTGGAGGTGACCCTCAACCTCACCAACCAGTTGCTGGATCTGGTGCACGAGGGGTTCGATCTGGCGATCCGCCTCGGCCACCTCAAGGATTCGACCCTGGTGGCCCGCAAGCTGGCGCAGCGGGTACCCTATGTGTGCGCCTCCCCCGCCTACACCGCCCGCCACGGCATGCCCAACAGTCTCTCGGAGCTGGCCCGTCACACCTGCCTGGTGGGCAACGGGGACGAGTGGCACTTCACCCTGAACGGTAAACCCCACAGCGTGCGGGTACGCGGTCTGCTGCAGTGCAACAGCGGCCACGCCCTGCTGGATGCGGCCATCAAGGGGATCGGCATCATCCAACTGCCGGACTACTACGTGAGCGACCACCTCGCCCGGGGGGAGCTCATCGAGCTGCTGCCGGAGCTGCGGGCCCCCGAGGAGGGGATCTGGGCCCTCTATCCCCACAACCGCCACCTCTCCCCCAAGGTGCGGTTGCTGGTGGACTATCTGGCCGAGCGCCTCAGCGATCCCCACCAACCTGCCCTGGTACGGCCCATCGGTTGAGCCGTCGCCCGAAAAAGAAAAGGCCCGCATGTGCGGGCCTTTTGCATGGCATGAAGGGCGGGGCTATTCCCGCTCCTTGACGTAGGGGGTGCCGAGGGCCTTGGGGGCCACCGCCTTGCCGATGAAACCGGCCAGCAGGAAGACCGTCAGGATGTAGGGCAGCGCCTCGATGGCCTGCACCGGGATCGGGAAATCGCCGATGCTGACCCCTTGCAGCCGGATGGCGACCGCGTCGAGGAAGCCGAACAGCAGACAGGCCGCCATGGCGTTCCAGGGGCGCCACTTGCCGAACACCAGGGCCGCCAGCGCCATGAAGCCCTTGCCCGCGCTCATGTTGGGGATGAACTGGGCGGTCTGGGCCACCGCCAGATAGGTGCCCCCTATCCCCGCCAGCAGGCCGCCGATAATGAGGGCGGTATAGCGCATCCGCACCACGGAGATACCTGCGGTGTCGACCGCGGCCGGGGCTTCGCCCACCGCCCGCAGCCGCAGGCCGAAGCGGGTGCGGAACAGCACCCACCAGGCCAGGGGCACGGCGGCGAAGGCCACGTACTCCAGCAGGGAGTGACCGCTCAAGAGCTCGCTGTAGAGCTGGCCGATGACGGGCACGTCATAGAGCTCCTTGGCATAGGGCAGGTCGATGGGGGCAAAGCGCGCCGCGCCGGAGAGCGCCGGGGTCTGGCCCCCCTGATCGAACCAGTAGCGCCCCAGGGTCACGGTGAGACCGGCCGCCAGGATGTTGATGGCCATGCCGCTCACTACCTGATCACCCCGGTGGGTGATGGTGGCGAAGCCGTGCAGCAGGGCGAACAGGATGGAGATCCCCACCCCGACCCCCAGCCCAATCCAGGCGGAACCGGTGACGGCGG
>NZ_CAWMFQ010000386.1:5021-6005 GCF_963866995.1 Aeromonas sp. ZOR0002
CCCTCCAGGGCGATGTTGACTACCCCGGAGCGTTCACAAAACATCCCGGCCATAGCGGCAAGAATGAGCGGCGGTGCGGTGCGGATGGTGGCATCCAGCATCAGGATCAGCATTTCGAACATGGTCAGGCTCCTTTCACTTGGGCGACCGGGCGGTTGGCAAAGGCCAGATAGGCCTGCTCGATGCGCGGGCGCAGCATGTGCTCCAGGGCGCCGCAGAACAGGATCACCAGACCCTGCAGCACTACGACGATGTTGCGGTCCACCCCGAACTCGAAACTGAGCTCGGCGCCGCCCTGGTAGAGGAAGCCGAACAGCAGGCTGGCGATGATGACGCCGACCGGGTGGTTGCGGCCCATCAGGGCCACCGCGATGCCGGTGAAGCCGAAGCCTTCCACGAAGTTGAGCTTGATCTGGTGCAGCTCACCCTGCAGCACGTTGAGGGCGAAGAAGCCCGCCAGCATGCCGGAGATCACCATGGCCAGGATCACCACCTTGGGATAGGAGATGCCCGCGTAGGCGGAGGCACTCTGGCTGGCGCCCACGGAGCGGATCTCGTAGCCCCAGCGGGTATGCCAGATGAAGACCCAGACCAGGGCCGCACAGATCAGCGCCCAGAAGAAGCTGATGTTGAGCGGGCTGTTCGGCACCGTCACGCCGACCGCCGCCAGCAGCTCGCTCATCTTCGGCAGCCAGCTCGCCATGGCGAACACCTTGCTCTCGGTGGCCATGGATCCTGGCGGCTTGAAGACGTCGACCAAGAGGTAGGCCATCAGGGAGGCGGCGATGAAGTTGAACATGATGGTGGTGATGACGATGTGGCTGCCCCGCTTGGCTTGCAGCCAGGCCGGGATGAAGGCCCAGGCCGCGCCGAACAGGCCGCCGGCGATGATGGCGAGCGGCAGCAAGAGGGCGAACGGCAGCACGTCCCCGAGCAGCAGACAGACCAGACCGACCCCGAGGCCGCCGATATAGGCTTGCCCCT
>NZ_CAWMFQ010000386.1:6044-11865 GCF_963866995.1 Aeromonas sp. ZOR0002
CGTGGAAGGCCACCGCCACCGCCAGACCGGTGAAGATGAAACCGGTGGCGTAGTAGAGGGTGAAGCCTATCCCCTCGCCGGTGCCGAAGGCGCCGTACCACATGATTTCGGCTGCCTCGATGGGGCTGATGTCGAGGTAATAGAACAGGATGGCCGACACCAGGAAGGCCAGCAGGATATTGACTGCGGGCAGCACGCCCACGGATATCCAGGCAGGAACACGTGCTTGGCTCATGAATGGGCCTCCTTGATATCGTCGGGGACTGGTGTGTTGACCATCATCAGGCCGAATCCGTTACAAGTGGTTGTGACCTTCATGATGTGGCTCCTTGTGATTGGCTTGCCGCCACGTCGTCAGGAACTATGTTCGCCATCATCAGGCCGATGGTGCGTTCATCCGCCCTGGCGCCGTCCAGCTCGCCGACGATGCGGCCATCGGCGATGACCAGAATGCGGTCGGAGAGGCTCATGATCTCGTCCAGCTCCACCGACACCAACAGCACCGCCTTGCCCTTGTCGCGCATGGCGATGATCTGCTGGTGGATGTACTCGATGGCGCCGATGTCGACGCCCCGGGTCGGCTGGCCGACCAGCAGCACATCCGGGTCCTGCTCCACTTCCCGGGCGATCACCAGCTTCTGCTGGTTGCCGCCGGAGAAGTTGGCGGTCTTGTGCTCCGGGCTCGGCGGGCGCACGTCCCACTTGTCCATCTTGGCCTGGCAATCCTGGCGGATCGCCTCCTTGTCCTGCAGCCAGCCCTTGTTGTACTGGGCACGGCGGTGATAACCGAGGATGAAGGCCTCTTTCGCCTCGAAGCGGTTGATGAGCCCCATCTTGTGCCTGTCTTCCGGGATGTGGCCGAGGCCGAAGTTGCGCACCTGCTCCGGATCGGCCGGGTGGCTCTGGCTTACCTCGTGGCGCTGCGCCCCGGCGATGGTGAAGCCGCCCTTGCTGGGCTTGAGGATGCCGCCGAGCATGCTGAGCAGCTCGGACTGGCCGTTGCCGGAGACCCCGGCGATGCCGACCACTTCCCCCGCCCGCACTTCGAAGCTGACGGATTTGACCCGTTCCACCCCGGCGTCATCGACGTAAGAGAGGCCCTCGACCTTGAGCTTGGCCTCGCCCGGCTGGGCGGTGCCCTTGTCGACCTTGAGGCGCACCTTGCGGCCCACCATCAGCTCGGCGAGCTGCTCCTTGTCGGTGTCTTTGGTGGCGACATGGGCCACCATCTCCCCCCGGCGCATGATGGAGACCTGATCCGTGATGGCCAGGATCTCCCGCAGCTTGTGGGTGATGAGGATGACGGTCGCCCCCTGATCCCGCAGCTTTTTCAGCACCTCGAACAGGTGATCCGCCTCTTGCGGGGTCAGCACCCCGGTGGGCTCGTCGAGGATCAGGATGCGGGCACCGCGATAGAGCGCCTTGAGGATCTCGACCCGCTGTTGCAGGCCCACCGGCAGATCCTCGACCTTCTCGTGCAGCGGCACCTCGAGACCATAGTCCCGTGCCAGCTCGCCCAGCAGCTTCTCGGCGGCCGCCAGGCTCTTGCCCAGGCGCCAGCCGTTCTCGGCCCCCAGGATGACGTTTTCCAATACGGTAAAGTTGTTCACCAGCATGAAGTGCTGGTGCACCATGCCCACCCCGGCGGCAATCGCATCTTGGGAGCCATGGGGTTTGAACGGATTCCCGTCGATCAGCATCTCGCCTCTGTCGGCGTGGTAGAAACCGTAAATGATGCTCATCAGGGTCGACTTGCCGGCGCCATTTTCGCCGACGATGCCGTGAATGCTGCCTTTACGAACCTGAAGGTCGATCTGCTTGTTGGCGTACACGTCGCCGAACCGCTTATCGATACCCCTTAATTCGATGGCATAGCGATCTGTCTGGTCCATGATGCAGTCCTTGCGGGTCATGAAGTAGAGACTAAAAACCGGCCCGTACGGGCCGGTCTGGATTGAGAGTCGTAGCAGAGACTCGGTACTTGCAGGATCAGTACTTACAGGAGTTGTCGCTCATGTAGTCGTGCACCTTGATCTTGCCGGCGATGATGTCGGCCTTGATGCTCTCGACCTTGGCTTTCATTTCCGGGGTGATCAGCTTGGCATTGTTCTCGTCCAGCGCCCAGTCAACCCCGCCTTCGGCCAGACCCAGGGACTGGATGCCCGGCTTCCAGCTGCCCTTGGCGGCGTCATCCCAGCTCTTGTACGCGGCCAGACCCACGGACTTGACCATGGAGGTCAGCATGGTGCCCGGTTGCAGGTGGTTCTGGTTGGAATCCACACCGATGGCCAGCTTGCCTTCGTCCTTGGCAGCCTGATAGACACCGATACCGGTGCCACCGGCGGCGGCATAGACCACGTCGGCGCCCTTGGCGAACTGGGACTTGGCCAGTTCTGCACCCTTGGCCGGGTCGGCGAAGGCTGCCGGGGTGGAGCCGGTCATGTTCTGATAGACGTCGATCTTCGGATTGATGTACTTGGCGCCTTGCTCATAGCCGCACTGGAACTTGCGGATCAGCGGGATGTCCATGCCGCCCACGAAGCCGACCTTGCCGGTCTTGGAGGCGATGGCTGCCAGGGCACCCACCAGGAAGGAACCTTCATGCTCCTTGAAGATGAGGGACTGGACGTTCGGCTTGTCGACCACCATGTCGATGATGGTGAACTGGGTGTTCGGGAACTCGGTGGCAACCTTCTCTACTGCGGAACCCATGTTGAAGCCGACGGCGACGATGGGGCCGTTGCCACGGCTGGCCAGACGACGCAGGCCCTGCTCGCGCTGGGCTTCGTTCTGGGGTTCGAACTCCTTGACCTTGACGCCTTTGTCCTTGTTGTAGACTTCGACGCCGTTGCGGAACACGGCTTCGTTGAAGGACTTGTCGAATTTGCCTGCGGTGTCATAGATGACGGCGGGCTCGGAGGCTGCCTGGGCGGACAGGGCAGCGAGGGTGAGGGCGGCCACGGTGGCCAGCTTGAGCACTTTAGTCACGATCGTATCCTTGATTGTTATGTGAGGGTCCACAACCTGTCTTGGCAGGTCATAAAGCACGCTGGCTAACTGTAAGTGAGCCAGCCCGTTGGTCAAGGGGATCATAGAGGAAAAACGTTTGCGTTAACGGTTTGAAATATAAGCAAATTGCCTTATAAGTGTTTGTTTTATGGTGTTTTTGCAGAATTAAATTCCGTGATTAATAGGGCTCGATCGACATTTGTGTTTGGATTCATGACGTTAGGCGCAACCGTTTTCCTCCCCTGATGAAAAAACTGGCTTCCATCGGCACCAGCCCTGCGGCCTCATCGACGCCACGTTGGCGGGCGGGCTGGCCCCCGGCTGCTCACGGCTTGGTCTCTGGCGGCTCAGGCCGTATAATCCCCGCCTGTATAAATAAACAGGAGTGGTGATGGACGTTTCAACCCTGCTCGACGGGCTCAACGACAAGCAAAGAGATGCCGTTGCGGCGCCCCGCAGCAACCTGCTGGTGCTGGCCGGTGCCGGTTCGGGCAAGACCCGGGTGCTGGTGCACCGTATCGCCTGGCTGATGCAGGTGGAACGCTGTTCACCCTTCTCCATCATCGCGGTCACCTTTACCAACAAGGCGGCGGCCGAGATGCGCGGCCGGGTCGAGAAGGTGATCGGTGACGGCGTGCGCGGCATGTGGATCGGCACCTTCCACGGCATTGCCCACCGCCTGCTGCGGGCCCACCATCTGGATGCGGGCCTGCCGCAGGATTTCCAGATCCTCGACTCCGACGATCAGTACCGTCTCATCCGCCGGGTGCTCAAGGCGCTCAACCTCGACGAGAAGCACTGGGCTCCGCGCGCCGTGATGGGCTACATCAACGGCAAGAAGGACGAGGGGCTGCGCCCCGGCGACATCGATCTCTACGGCGACCCCGTCACCCGCACCTATCAGCAGATCTACAAGACCTACCAGGAGACCTGCGATCGCTCCGGGCTGGTGGATTTTGCCGAGCTCCTGCTGCGCGCCCACGAGCTGTGGCTGAACAAGCCGCACATCCTCGAGCACTACCGCGACCGCTTCCAGAACATCCTGGTGGACGAGTTCCAGGATACCAACGGCATCCAGTACGCCTGGCTGCGGATGCTGGCCGGCGACACCGGCAAGGTGATGATCGTCGGTGACGATGACCAGTCCATCTATGGCTGGCGCGGCGCCAAGATTGAGAACATCCAGCGCTTCCTGACCGACTATCAGGGCGCCGAGACCATCCGCCTCGAGCAGAACTACCGCTCCACCGCCAATATCCTCAAGGCCGCCAACAGCGTCATCGCCAACAACGCCGAGCGGCTCGGCAAGGAGCTGTGGACCGAGGGCGCCGAGGGGGAGCCGATTTCGCTCTATGCCGCCTTCAACGAGGTGGACGAGGCCCGCTTCGTGGTTGGCCGCCTCAAGGATTGGAAAGAGAAGGGGGGTCTGCTCGCCGACTGCGCCATCCTCTATCGCTCCAACGCCCAGTCGCGGGTGCTGGAAGAGGCGCTGATGCAGGACGCCATGCCCTATCGCATCTACGGCGGCCTGCGCTTCTTCGAGCGGCAGGAAATCAAAGACGCCATGGCCTACCTGCGTCTTATCAACAACCGTGGCGACGACGCCAGCTTCGAGCGGGTGGTCAACACCCCGACCCGGGGCATCGGCGATCGCACCCTGGAGATACTGCGAAACAACGCCCGCGATCAGGGCCAGAACCTGTGGCAATCGGCCAAGGCACTGCTCAATGACAAGGTGCTAACCGGTCGCGCCGGCAATGCGGTGCGCGGCTTTGTGGATCTGATCGACGCGCTGGAGGAGCAGGTCTCCCTGCTGCCCCTGCACCAGCAGGCGGATATCGCCATCCAGCACTCCGGCCTCAAGGCCATGTATCTGGCGGAAAAAGGGGAGAAATCCCAGGCGCGGGTAGAGAACCTTGACGAGCTGGTCACCGCCTGCCGTCAGTACCAGCGCCCGGACGAGCTGGAGGACATGAGCGATCTCTCCGCCTTCCTCGCCCATGCGGCGCTGGAATCCGGGGAGAATCAGGCGGACGAATACGCCGACGCGGTGCAGCTGATGACATTGCACAGCGCCAAGGGCTTGGAGTTCCCGCTGGTGCTGCTGGTCGGCGTCGAAGAGGGCATGTTCCCCAGCCAGCAATCCACCGAGGAGTCGGGCCGGCTGGAAGAGGAGCGCCGCCTCTGTTACGTCGGCATGACCCGCGCCATGGAGAAGCTCTACATCTGTTATGCGGAGAGCCGCCGCATCTACGGCCGCGAGATGTTCCACAAGCCGAGCCGCTTTATCCGCGAGATGCCCGCCGAGTGTCTGGAAGAGATCCGGCTGCGCACTCAGGTGAGCCGCCCCACCCAGTACGGCCGCTTTAGCCAGAACGAGGTGCAGCAGAGCTTCGACGCCAGCGGCATCAAGCTCGGCCAGCGGGTGCTCCATCCGAAATTCGGGGAAGGGATCGTGCTCAACTTCGAAGGGGTCGGCCAGCAGAGCCGGGTGCAGATCCAGTTCGACGACGTCGGCGCCAAGTGGCTGGTGACGGCGTATGCCAGATTGGAAGCGCTGTAAGGCGCAGCGCACACGCCATCAATAGCAAAAGGAGCCGTTGGCTCCTTTTTTGTCAGGACTGTAGGTTCGATTAGCGAAGCGTAATCGGACGTTCGCGTCATGGGGAAATTGTGTGCCTGGTTGTTGGCAGCACGGCTGGCGCCGTGCTGGACGCGAGGGCTGGGCCCTCGACAGGGTTTCGCCCGCCCTTCGGGCTTGGGCGAGTGGCTTTTCTTTGCGTGGCCAAAGAAAAGTCACCAAAAGAAAGGC
>NZ_CAWMFQ010000386.1:11875-31835 GCF_963866995.1 Aeromonas sp. ZOR0002
TCCGCTGGCTTCGCCAGTCCCCTCCGCTCAGAGTCAACGTCGGACGGGCCGCCGCAGACGGCACATCCCTGTGCCGACTGCGGCTACGCCATCATCCTTGATGGCGTCCCTGACGTTGCCTCTGCCCCTCGGCGGATTGAAGGGGGATCAATACCGTGCCCACCTTTGGCTGGGGTGCTCCATCCGAAATTTGGGGGAAGGGATCGTGCTCAACTTCGAAGGGGTCGGCCAGCAGAGCCGGGTGCAGATCCAGTTCGACGACGTCGGCGCCAAGTGGCTGGTGACGGCCTATGCCAGATTGGAAGCGCTTTGATTTCTTCCGCCTTTTGATGCAATCAACCCGGCTTAGGCCGGGTTGATTATTATATTAGTTTTGATGGCAGCCTTATTGAAGCGATTGCCAAAAAATGATTGTCCAGCATATATGAAAATGGCTTTAGCTGAAAAATGACACATCTTACAATACCAACCTAACATCTAAAGAGATAAGCTCTTTACATGGTCACATATTTTCTCATAAATTTTGTCATTTACTGCATAAGGCGATATTGAAACTAACGCTCGAAAATTCCTGGCTCCATCAAAATGATTTTTTATTTCTTTTCTTTTGGAGTCCCACAAATTAGGGCTTGTGCTTGCTTTGATTCTCTCCATTTCTTGAGAAATTTGGGTTCTTTTTATGTGGTTTACAATAGGGTAGATTATTTTTTCTTCAACATCATGACCACGAATAAATTTGTAACAATTGCTTTCTTGTAGCCCTTTAAAATGTGATAACTGTAGAAATGCCTCAAATGCATTTATATTTGCTATCATTGGCGTCAGCTGTTTATCGAGCAGTGAAACTCTATCCTTTAAAGTGCCAAAAGAATTTTCTTCATAACAACGAACTGGTTCACTCGGTATGATTTCATCATGAAAAGAACTTTCTTTTAACTGCATTGCGACTAAAGTATCCATTAAGAAAAGATACTTCATCAACACTAAGTAAATATGTTGTGAATACTGTTCCAAAAACTTGCTTAATTTATGCTGGTTGGGTTCAAAATAATAAAACTGTGATAAACAGTGGTCTACTCTTAATACGTCGAAAGATAAGCTTTCAACGGAATATGCATACGTCTGAAGGACATACTTGTTCCCATTCATCTGCTTTGCATTAACACTTCGATTTGGCGATATATAATCAAAGTCACTATCCACAGCAACCAATGCTTTTTCATTTGCACTTGTATATAGCTCTTCAAGAGCTCGCTTTCCTCTAATTGTACGCTTTTCTTTTGCTTGAATTTTGAACTCATACTTTTTCTTCGCAAAGCTATCAAGCAAATGTGACCAGAAATGCTTATCTGCTTCGCTTTCAATATATACGAAGCCATCTGGTCCTTCTTCACTATTATCAGATGTAATATGCAAATATGCATTTATATAGTCTGGGTTTGTAAAGTAGTTGAAATATTCGGACATTTTATTTAGTTTCTCTCACTGAGAAAGTAATATTTTTCATATCAACTAAGCAGTCCATCCAACCTTGCATCAATATAGCTGGCGAATGTGTAGCTATAATAATTTGGCATCTATCATGAATTGATGCTATTGCATCAATTAAATTTTCCTGCCATTTAAGATGTAATGAAATTTCCGGTTCATCCAGTAAAAATATTGTATCTTTACCGACGCAATTAATGACTCTTGTTAATATAAGAAGCAGCTGTTTTTCACCTGATGATAGTGAATTAATACCAATTTCTTTTCCGTGCTGAGTAACAATAAAATCGCCATCTAGGTCAATTGACAGATTTTTACCGCTATCTTTGAAAAATGAATTTACAGTTTCGGAAAAAACCTTCACATTTTTAAAATTGCTTTGAAAAACATCACTAACCATTTTCCGGTTAAACATCTTGGAATCATTTATTTCTGCCGCAGATTTATTTCCAAGAGATAGCATTTTCCCTGTCAATACTGATATTTCTTTTTTTATCTCAAAGTCAAGCTGGGTATATACATCGTCACTTACACTATCGTACTCCTGCTTTGACATAATTGTCATATCAAAAGTTGACAGATATTCAACACGAAATTTATTAGTGACAAGGCTTAGCTTTGACTCCTTAGGTATTAATTTATGCGCAGAGTTAATAAGATTTAACGTATTTATTATACTGATCTTTATTTTATCATCTTCAACTGTAGATAACTCATTTTTCAATGATTCTATTAACATCTGGGATGAGCGACCATCTAAAATCCGACTGCCTAATTTATGATTAAACTCATCACCAAAGATGTTCAAACTTATATCTTTCGCTTTTTTTTTGTCATAGTGACAATCTTCATCATTAATAATGCAGTTAACTAATCTTAATATTGTACTTTTCCCTGTGCCATTCGCACCAAACAAAACACTAACACGTTTATTTATATGCCAATCAATATCTTTATAATCAAATAATGAGTTAATTCTAATTCTTGATATTATTGGTTGCATCTTATAACGCCCCATTAAAGTAAGACCCTTTTGGTGCTAATTATATATCTAAGGTTCTCATTAGTCTCATCTTTTTGGAACTGTAGGTTCGATTAGCGAAGCGTAATCGGACGATCGCGTAGTCGGGCGTTCACAAAGGCATAACCCTTGAGAGGTCTACTCCAATCCCTCCAACACCCCATCCACCGACCCGAACCAATCTGTTGGATAGACGCCGCTCGCCACATAACGATGGAAGGTGGAATACGGCCACTCGGCCACTCGGGTGACATGACCATGCTTGAAGGGGTTGATATGGATGTAATCCATATGGCGGATTCTGCTCATCCCGGATCAGGTGTTCCCAATAATGGCGCTGCCAGATGCCCCGCTCCCCGTGGCGTAGCCGGGTCTGGCTGCGGCGATCGGTCACTGGCAAGGTGCGGGAAAAGAATGACATCTGGGACACCCACCTTTTGAAGTGGGCATTGTCTGGTGGGTTATCCGTGCCGTCACCAAAAAGGTGAATGGCCCAAGATGCTGCTTTAACGGTGTTTCCAACCGCGGCATACTGCCCGTCACCAGATGGGAGTCATTGATGTCTACATGGATGCCGACACTGCGCCGGATGGGGTTGGGGTTGTTGCGAAAAACGGCGCTGGCGCTGCTGACCAGCCTGCTGTTTATGATCTCGTTTACCCTGTTCCAGTACGCTTCCTGGTGGCCAACGCTGACAGACAATGCGTTTTTTGTATGGGGTGGCTCCTATCAAGGAAATACCTTTGCCGAGCTGGCTCTGCCCATGCTGAAGCTGGGTGCCCTCCTGGGTACACTCTTCTGGCCCCTGTTTTTGCTGACGCCCCGCCCGCTGTTGCTGCCGCTCTTTGCCGGGCTCTGGTTGTGGCAGACCTATGACCTTGCCTTTATTACGGCAACCGCATCGACCTGGCTGCCTCACGAGATCATCCAAACCTTTATCCTGCCTCACTCCCATTGGCTGCTGCTCACCCTGCTGGCGCCATTGCTGCTGATCCGCCAGCTTGGCAGGCGGCTATTTGCTGATACATCGGCAACACAGGCAGGGGGCGTCATCCTGGACGACGGACGGTAGCCAGAGGGAGCGATTGATTCCGCGATCGTCCGATGACGCTTCACTAATCGAACCTACATGCAGGCGGGTTCCAACAGGTGAATGCCTCAAGCTCCCGCCTGTCTGACTCACCGCAACTGAAACGCCTTGACGAGAAATTCGATAAAGAGCCGTACGTTGCGGGACTGCTCCTTGTGGAAGGGGTAGACGGCGAAGAGGGCGTGGGGGTCGGGTTGCCAGTCGGGGAGCAGTTTGACCAGGGAGCCGTCCGCCAGTTCGTCCGACACGAATTCATCCGGTACCAGGATCACCCCGAGCCCCTGCACCGCCGCCTGTTTCAGGGCGATGCCGTTGTTGGCACAGAAGCTGGCGGGGGGCAGCTCCATCGCCACGCTCTCCGCGTCCCGGGTGAAGAACCACTTGTTGGGGGAGGAGGAGAGGCTGTAGCGCAGGCAGTTGTGGGCCTTGAGATCCGCCGGGTGGGCGGGCTGGCCCGCCTCCTTCAGGTAATCGGGGGCGGCGCAGAGCACCCGCTGCACCTCGCACAGGGGTTTGGCGCGCAGGGTGGAGTCCTCCAGGGTGCCAGCCCCCCGGATCACCACGTCCAGCCCCTGATCCACCAGATCCATGTAGGCGTCGCTCAGGATCACCTCGATGCCGATTTCCGGATAGCGGTGCTGGAAGGCGCAGACGAGGGGATTGAGGCGGATCAGCCCGTAGGACATGGGCATGCCGATCCTCAGCCTGCCCCTGGGGGTGAAGGAGGCGGCCATGATGGACTGGTCGGCGGCCTCCAGGCTGTCCAGCACGGCGCATATCTGGCCGTAATAGGCCATGCCGGATTCGGTGACGCTCAGCCGCCGGGTGGTGCGGTTGATGAGGGCGATGCCGAGAAAGGCTTCCAGCTCGTTTATGTTCTTGCTGACTGCCGCCTGGGAGAGGTGCAGATCGTCCGCCGCCGCCCTGAAGGTGCCCATTTCCACCACCCGGCGAAAGACGTTCAGCGCCGTGATCTTGTTCATCCTGCCCCCGTTAATTCACTACTGGTAAATGATGGCGCCATCATTGCGCACTTTTATCACAATAGTGCGGTTCCCCGGGGTGTCCACCCCCCATCCCCGCCAGACAGAGAGCTGCCCGTGGCAGACCGGCCCGGATCATGGCCTTCCGGGCGTGGTGGGCCCGGCAGAGACGCAGACGAAAGAGAGGCAATGGGCCCCGGGCACCTCGGCCCCGAGGCGGCAGGCATAGCAGGCATAAAAGCAGGCGGCAGGGCCCGGGCCCCGCCGCCAGATGGCACGCACCGGCTTACTGCACCTTGCCGGGGGCGGGAGGCAGGGTGATGCCGACATCGGCCCAGGGGTTGGTGCCGAGCAGCTGCGCGTGGGGTACATCCGCCTGGTAGCGCATGGTGAACGCTCTGGGGCCGTGGGCGAAGGCCACCAGCAGCCCCTGTTTTGCGTCCATCAACCCGGCGTGCATGCCGAGCCCGTGATAGCTGACTCGCACGGCCTTGTCCTCAAGGCCCACTTTGTCTATCTGGAAGCGGGCGATGCTGCCGTCTTCGAGGGTAAAGCCCCAGCGGAACGGGCCGCCGCTGACCACCGTCATCACCTCGTCGATGTCGGTGCCGTCCTCGGCGGAGTTGACGTGCATGCGGCCATATTTGCCGAGCACGGCGCTGCGGGTGCGCTCGTCCAGCGCCATCAGGTCATAGACCTTGGGGTAGGGGCCGACGCCGGTCTCCTCGGTGGCGACGCCGCCCCCTTGCACCGCGGGCTCGCGCCCTGCGAGCCTGGCCTGCTCCAGCAGCTCCCCCTGACTCAGGTTGAAGGCTGCAATCAGGGCGCCGTGCTCCGCTTTGGTCAACGCGCGGCGGTGGGAGGCTTCAAGCAGCGGCCTGGCGGCCTCGGGGATGTCGACAGTGACCACGTTGACGCCGATGGGGTTGAGCGCGTTGTTGACCGCTTCGATGCCGGTCACGGCCGGGCGGCCATCGCTGAACTGCACCGAGACGATGTCACCGGCGAAGGTGTTGAAAGAGAAGGCCGAGGCGAGGGTGCCGGCCAGCAACGGGATAGGGGTGAGTTTCATACAAGACTCCTCGTTAAGGTTCGAGAAGCAGTCTAGGGCGGCGATGTGTTCACTGAAATGATACTCGAATGATATGAAAATTCACTGGTAGTAATGAATCGTGGGGATCAGGGTCGTCGGCCCGCCCCGGGGGAGCGTGCCCTCTGCCAGAGGGTGTGAGCCCGGTTGACGCAACGGGGCCCGGCTTGTGGTATGACTCGGGGCGTCACCAAACAGAACCTGTCGGAGGACGAGACAATGCTGGCGTTGATCACCACGGCGCACCACACCTGCTACCCCAATCCCATCGCCTTTCGGGCCGGAGAGCGGGTGCGCATCGGCCACGAGGACGACGAGTTCCCGGGCTGGGTGCGCACCTTTACCGCAGACGGCAACGAGGGGTGGGCGCCCCTGTCCCTGCTGACCCCGATAAGCGCCGGGGAGGCGCAGGCGCGCCAGGACTATACCGCCCGGGAGCTGGATGTGGCGGTGGGGGAGCGGGTACGGGTGGATCGGGAGCTGGCAGGCTGGCTCTGGGTTCACAACGAAGCGGGGCAATCAGGCTGGATCCCGGCAAGCTGCATCGCCTCGCCCTCATAAGGTGCAGCGGCTCCGAGAAGGAGTAGAGAGCGGAGAGAGAAACCCGGCCACTGACGGGGCGCGGCGGCCGGGTGAATTGTAAAGAGTAGGGTGACAGGTAACGCGGGGTATCAGCCTAGTCTAATCAACTCGATGGGGGCGTAGTGCTCCCGGGAGTTGGCCAACAGCACGCACTTTTGATGCTCGGCCTGATAGGGGGTCAGGTTGTCGGTGTGCGCCTCCTTGAGGGTGTCGACTGCGCCGGTGGCGGCAATCATCACCCGTTGGCCCAGGGTCAGCACATTGCGGTTTCGATCGTAGATCTTCATGGCATTCTCCTTGTGGGATGGGTGCCCCGGCCCGTGCCGGGGCAACGGGCTCCAGACTACGCCCCTCGAAAAACGAGATGCCTGTCACAGATCAAAAAAAGGGGAAAGAGGGACTCGGTGCGGCGACGCGGCGCGGCGCTCTGGTCTCGCTTCCTGCCGGTGATCGCCACTGCCTGTCGCAGGGCAAGGAGGACGCCCTCGCTTTTCATCCCCTCGGGCTCGAACTGCAAGGGGGATGCGCTATAGTGGAGCCGCTCGTTTTACTGCCTTCAACCAACCGAGAGTGCATTATGAATCGTGATATCGCAGCCCAGTTCATCAAGATGCTGACCAACCTGGACCAGTGTCTGGCCAAGGCCGAGGCCCACGCCGAGGCGAAGAAATTCAACGTGGAAAACTTCTTCAATGAGCGCCTCATCGTCGACATGCTGCCCCTGAGCAAGCAGGTGCTGATCTGCTGTGACAGCGCCCGCGCCGTGGTGGCCACCGCCAGCCTGAGCGAGCCGCCGGTGCTGGGGGATGATCCCAAGACCATGGCGGATCTGCGCGCCCACGTGGCCAAGACCATCGCCTACCTGCAAGGCAAGCTGGACGCCGATTTCAGCCAGTATGCGAGCGGCCACTACTACCCCTACTGGGCCGGTGGCAAGGGGATGGACGGCCACAGCTGCGTCCACGAATACGGCATCCCGAACTTCTACTTCCACCTCACCATGACCTATGCCCTGCTGCGCCAGGCCGGGGTGGATCTGGGCAAGCGGGATTACCTGGGCGGTCTGAACCTGCAATAAGCCGTGCTTCTGCGACGACAAAGCCTGCCCCCTGGCAGGCTTTGTCGTTTTCGGCCCGGCTCAGCGCCCCAGGTTGTCGGCCAGTTGTTTGGCGCGACTTGCGGCCCACTGATCGATCATCTTCTCCATCTCCTCGGCGGTGATGGGGGAATCCTTGTGGGTGGTGTCCGGGCTCTCGCGGGCGTCCATCACCCGCACCAGCAGCTTGCCGCTCTGGGCGTCGAGCAACTGGGCCATGCTGCCCACCCTGAGCAGATAGGGCTCCTTGCCTATTACCTCGCGGGTGACGTTGATGGCGATCTTGGCGGGCAGCAGATCCCGCAGCTTGGGGTCGGGCCGGGTCAGGTCGAAGTTGGTGATGGCCGCCTGCACCCGCATCACGCCGGGACCGGGTTCGGTAGCCATCTTGACGCCGTGGCTCATCAGCTCCCGCTGGAAGGTGGCGTGGTAGTAGCGGCCGATCTCGTTCTGCTCGTTGGCGGTCAGCAGATACCACTGGCCGTTCTCCTGGCGGATGAACTGCAAGGGATCGAGCAGTACCGCGTGGTACTGGCGCAGATCCACGCCGGGTTCCTTGTAGATGCGCTGGTTGGGGTTGCTCTCGCTTTGCTGGAAGGCCGTGAGCGGGATCGCCTGCAGGCTGTGGGTGACCTGGTTCTTCACGGCGCACCCGCCCAGCAGGGCGGCGGCCATGGTCATCATCAAGACTCGTTTCATGGGGGCTCCTGGCGGTGGATGGTCGCTGCAAGGACGCAGCCCGCCCTGCCCACAGAGATACCTGATCAGGCCCCTCTCTCACAAGGGGTATCTGTGTGCGGGCCACCGGGGGAGCCCCATTGTCGGGTCACTCGGCGGGGATCTCGGGCTCCACCAGGGTGGCGAGCTGCATCAGGGACTCCTGCCAGCCGAGGTAGCACATCTCCACCGGGATGACCGCCGGAATACCCGCCTGTTCGATGGCGAGATCGGTGCCGCACAGCACCTGGGTGAGGGTGATGGTGACCTGCATCTCCCCCGGCAGGTTGGGGTCGTCGAAGCGGTCGGTGTAGCGGATGCGCTTGCCCGGCTCCAGCGCGAGATACTCGCCGCCGAAGGCGTGGGTGTGGCCGCTGGCGAAGTGGGTGAACGACATCCTGAACTGGCCGCCGACCCTGGCATCCAGCGCCGCCACCTTGCAGGTGAAGCCATGGGGCGGCAGCCATTTGGCCAGGGCGTCCGGCTCGATAAAGGCCTGGTATACCCGCTGTGGCGGGGCCTTGAGTACGCGATGCAGGGTGACTGTGTTCATGGGGGACTCCTCTTGGTGGCAACAGGGACGGGTCGCAGCAAGGATAGCCGTCATCCCCGTGGCCTGCGGGGGTGCGTCGCCTCCTTTCGCCTGCAGAGAGGATTTTTCGTTTTCTCTTCAAGGAGTTGATCAAGATAGAGGTTATTGTCACCGTTCGCTCATATAATCGCCGCCATGCAAGCGACTCGGAAGGATTCGATGACACAGCTGATGGCGGCCCTGCTGGGGCTGTTTTACGCCAGCCTGATCTGGGCGGCGCCCGTCCCCTTCGTGACGGCCCCCGGCCCCCATGCCACGCAGGGGAGGCTGGAGCCCCTGCTCTCCTGGTTCTCGGGGGAGTTTTCCAGCCAGGAGCAGGCCACCTTCGATGCCCGCTTCACCAGTGCCGAGCTGCGGCTGGTGGAGATCTGGCCCGGGGAGGGCCCCTTTCGCTGGGTCTATGCGGAGCAGTTTCTGACCGAGCGGGCGCAGCGGCCGTTTCGCCAGCGCATCTACCGCTTCTCCTCCCTGCCCGATGGCCGCATCCTGATGGCCGAACTGACCATGCCGAGGGCCACGGATTTTGCCGGCGCCTGGCGTCGGCCCGAGCTGCTTGACTCCCTCACCCCGCAGCAACTCTCCCTGCGCGAAGGGTGCGAGATCTGGCTGACCCGCCAGCCGAGCGGGGAGTACAAGGGGCAGACCCGGGTCGGGCACTGCGCCACCGATTTTGGCGGTGCCACCACCCTGGTGCAGTACCTCTGGATCGGCCCGGACAGCGTCCGGCTGCTGGACAGGGCCTATGACAACGGTGCCCATCAGCGCTGGGGCAGCCCGGGGGAGGGTTACGTCTACCTGCGCAAGGGGATGCGGCGCGGGGAGTAGTCGCGCCGTCCGTCAAGGCCCCTCCCTGTTTGCCGCCATAAAGAACGTGCCGGTCAGGCCGCCGGCCAGTGCCCCTGCAGATCCACCAGGATGGAGAGGCTGACCGCGCCAAACAGCAGGCCCGTCATCAGGTTGAGCGGGCGCTGGATGCGGCCGAGCAGGTGCTGGGCGCGGGGGGTGGAGAGGCTCCAGGCCAGGGCGCTGAACCAGACGAGGGAGAGCAGGAACAGCTCCAGGATCAGCAGTCCCCGGGTCAGGCCATCCACCTGGGGCGTCACCATGGCGGCCAGCAGTCCCATGAAGAACAGCATCGCCTTGGGGTTGAGCAGATTGGTGGCCAGCCCGCTCTTCACCCCCTTGCGCCAGCCCGGCCGCTCGCCTCCGGCGCGCAGCGCCAGATCCCCGCTTCCCTGCCAGGCCGCTTTCAGCGCCCCCCAGCCCAGCCAGCCCAGATAGAGGGCACCCACCAGTTTCACGGCGAGAAAGAGCCAGGGCTGGCTTGCGATCAGCAGGCTGATGCCGGTCAGGCTCAGGGTGGCGTGGAGCAGGATGGCGAGCGCGATGCCAAGGGCCGCTCCGAGGGCGGTGGGCCTGTGCAGGCTGGTGCGCAGGATGAGCGCGAAATCCGGGCCCGGGCTCGCCAGGGCGACGAGGTGGACGAGACCCAGGGTCAGAAACAGGCTGGTGAACATAAAAGACCTCCGACAGCGGTATGGAGGTGACAGCATGGGGCAGGACGGGGGACGGGAGATTGTAAAAGATTGCAGCGGCGACGATTCAGGCGGGCAGCATCTGCTGGCGATACTCCGCCGGGGTGAGCCCGAAGGCCTGACGAAAACCGTGGTGGAAGTGGCTCTGATCGAAGAAGCCCACCGCCAGTGCCACCTCGCTCACCGGCAGACCGCTGCCGAGCAGGCGCTTGCCCTGTTCGAGGCGCAGCCGCTTGAGCCAGGCATAGGGGGTCATGCCGGTCTTCTTCTTGAACTGACGCAGGAAGGCGAAGCGATCCAGCCCGAACAGGGCGGCCAGGTCCTCCAGGGTGTGGCGCTCGTCCAGCCGGGCCAGCAGATGGTCGCGCAGGAACCTGAGCTGGGGATCCGCCAGGGCGTGGCGCTCGGGGGCGAGCCGGAACAGTTCGCCCAGCAGGGCCAGCAACTGGCTCTCCGCCAGCAGGCCGTCGGGGGCGGGGCCGTCCAGGTGCATGTGCAGGCGGGCGAAGCCCTGATAGAGGTCGGGGCGGCTCTGCAATCCCTGGTGGAAAAAGGGCTCGGGGTGTTCCGGCAGCCAGCGGGCCAACTGCTCGGGGGCGATGGAGAAGACCCGCACCTCGTACCCTTCCGGCAGCAAGCTGAGGCCGTCGTGCATTTCGTCCGGGTTGACGGTGGAGAGTTCGCCGCGCACCAGGTTGTGGCTGTTCCCCTTGTGGATGAACTTCTGGCCGCCCCGCTGCACCAGACCGATGTGGTAGTCCAGATGCACGTGGCGGCCATAGCTGAACTCCCTGTGGTGGGAGTGGGAGAGTTCAACCCCCGGCAGCAGCCGAGATTGCCAGTAGTGGATGCGGGATTGGGGTGCGTTCATCCCCTATTGATACCCCGAAAGCGGCCCCTTGGCTTGTAGATTATTGCGCCGGCGCCTCAGCCGGCCTCCTGGCGCCGCTTGCCGCTGCGCAGGCCATCCAGGCTGAACAGCACCAGGGCGCTCCAGATGCAGCCGAAGGTGATCATCTTGTCCAGCGCCAGCGCCTCGCCATACAGGGTCACCGCCAGGATGAACATCAGGCTGGGGCCTATGTACTGGAAGAAGCCCAGGGTGGAGAGCTTGAGCCGGGTGGCCGCCGCGGTGAAACAGAGCAGGGGGGCCGTGGTGACGGCGCCCGCGGCGATGAGCAGCAGGTTCAGGTGCCAGTCATTCTGGGTGAGGTGGCTGGTGGGGCTGTCGGCGATGCCCCACAGATAGAAGGCGGCTGGCGGCAGCATGATCAGGGTCTCGATGAGCAGGCCGGTGAGGGCGTCCAGGGCCAGTTTCTTGCGAATGAGGCCGTAGATGGCGAAGCTCGAGGCCAGCACCAGGGCTATCCAGGGCAGGGAACCGAAGGCGATGAGCTGGACGGCGACACCGACAAAGGCGAGCCCTACCGCCCACCACTGCAGGCGGCGCAGCTTCTCGCTCAGAAACACCATGCCGAGCAGCACGTTGAACAGAGGGTTGATGTAGTAGCCCAGGCTCGCATCCAGCATGTGGCCGTTGTTGATGGCCCAGATGAACAGCAGCCAGTTGCCGCCGACGGTGACGGAGGTGAAGGCCAGGGTGAGCAGCACCTTGGGCTGGCGTAGCACCGCCTGCACCTTGTGCCACTGGCGTCCGAGCAGCACCAGCACCATCAGCAGGGCGCAGGACCAGATCATGCGGTGGGTCAGGATCTCGGCGGCCGGCACGGCGGAGAGGGACTTGAAGTAGATGGGTGCCAGGCCCCAAAGGGTGTAGGCGCCGAGGGCATAGAGGACGCCCTGGCGCTGGATCTGTTGTTGCATGCGGATAACCTTCACTGGAGTGCGGATGTCGGGAAACATCGCAAAAAGTCAGTGTAGCGATCCTTTTGCAGGGAAAGAAGACAATAAATGGGTCTGACGGGATTTTAACAGCAGGAGCGACTTCAGCGACCGCCCCCGCGGCGGATCTTCTCCACGTCCATCAGCAGCCACAGCATGAGGGCGATGGCGGAGATCCAGGGGCCCCAGGTGACATAGGCTTCCCCCTGACCCAGCACGAAGAACAACAGCGGCAGTCCCACCACCAGAAACAGTACACTTCCCAGAAAAAACAGCATTTTTATCTTTAAATTTAATGGCTTGCTATTTGACGATTATATCGATTGAGCGAGGGGATAAAAGAGTAAAAATGAGAAAGGGGGATTTCTCCCCCCTGTTTTGTTGATAAGCGTCATTTATGACGTTATTCGAGCTGGATCCAGGTGCTTTTCAGCTCGGTGTACTTCTCCAGGGCGTGCAGGGACTTGTCGCGCCCGTTGCCGGACTGCTTGAAGCCGCCAAACGGCATGGTCATGTCGCCGCCATCCCAGTTGTTGACGAAGACGGTGCCGGCGCGCAGGGCGCGCGACCCTTTCACCGCCTGGTTGAGATCCGCCGTCCAGATGGCGGCCGCCAGGCCGTAGTCGGTGTCGTTGCCAAGGGCGATGGCCTCTTCCAGGGTGTCGAAGCCGGTCACCGCCAGCACGGGGCCGAAGATCTCCTCGCGGAAGATGCGCATCGTCGGGGTCACGTCGTCAAAGATGGTGGGTTCGATGTAGTAGCCGCCCTCCTCGGGCTGGGTGCGCTTGCCCCCCAGCAGCAGCTTGGCGCCCTCCTGCTGGCCGATGGCGATGTAGTTGAGCACCTGCTCCATCTGGATGTGGTCCACCATGGCGCCGATGCGGGTGGTGGGGTCGAGCGGGTTGGCCGAGATCCACTCGCGGGCGTGGGCCAGCAGCCGCTCCATGAACTGGGGCTTGATGCTGTTTTGTACCAGCAGGCGGGAGGCGGCGGTGCACACTTCCCCCTGGTTGTAGAAGATGGCGCCGACGGCGCTTCTGGCGGCGGCGTCCAGATCCGGTGCATCCGCCAGCACGATGTTGGGGCTCTTGCCGCCGCACTCCATGAAGGCGCGCTTGAGGTTGGACTTGCCGGAGCACTGCACCAGATGCTTGCCGATCTTGGTGGAGCCGGTGAAGGTGATGCAGTCGACGTCCATGTGCATGGCCAGCGCCTCGCCCACGGTGTGACCAAAGCCCGGCAGCACGTTGAACACGCCGTCGGGGATGCCCGCCTCCTTCGCCAGACCCGCGATGCGCAGGGCGGTGAGGGGGGATTTCTCGGAGGGTTTGAGGATCACCGAGTTGCCGGTGGCGAGCGCCGGGCCCAGCTTCCAGCAGGCCATCACCAGGGGGAAGTTCCAGGGCACGATGGCAGCCACGACACCGAGGGGCTCGCGGGTCACCAGGGCCAGGGCGGACTCTTCCACCGGGGCGACCTGATCGTAGATCTTGTCTATCGCCTCGGCGTTCCAGGCGATGCAGTTCGCGGCGGCGGGGGCGTCATACCCCATGGCGTCGCCGATGGGCTTGCCCATATCCAGCGACTCCAGCAGTGCCAGCTCCACCAGGTTCAGGCGCATCAGCTCGGCGAAGCGCTGCATGATGAGCTTGCGCTGCTTGGGAGAGAGGCCGCACCAGCGCTTGTCGTCGAAGGCGGCACGGGCCGCCTTGACCGCCAGCTCGGCATCGGCGGCGTCGCAGGAGGCGACCCTGGTCAGCAGTTGGCCGTTGGCCGGATTGATGCAATCGAAGGTGGCGCCGTTGACGGCATCCCGGTAGGTGCCGTCGATAAAGGCTTGCGAGGGCAGGGTCAGATGGGCGGCCTTGTGTTGCCACTGGGCCAGGGTCAGGTCACTCATGTTCACTCCTTGAACCGGCAGAAAGTCAGTCTCCGCGTATCAATATGCTAAACATCCTGCCGCTTGTAAATCCATCTTGTAACAATTCATTAAACACTGACCCCGAACAACCCGGGCCAACGGCGGGGCAAACCGGGCGCCCTGGCCTGTGGTGTCTGGGGTCGCGCGGCGGGGCGGGAGCCCGTGTCGCGGGCCTGATCCCTGGGCCGGGCGGGGAGGAGCCCGGCGGGCTGTTCCGGGAGAAGGCCCGTCAGAAGCTGGCGGGCGTGTTGGCCGAGATCAGCATGCACTCCTGATCCCCCACGTTGCGAAAACGGTGGGGAGTGCGGCTGTCGAAGTAGTAGCCATCCCCCGGTGCCAGCAGGTGAACCTGCTCGCCCACGGTGACTTCCACCTGACCCCGGATGACGATGCCGCACTCTTCCCCTTCGTGACTCAGCATGTCGTCACCGGTGTCGGCGCCCGGGGGCAGTATCTCCTGCATCATGCCGATGGCGCGGTTGGCGCGGCTGTGACCCACCAGACGGTAGCTGATGGGGTGGGTGCCGAGATCCGGCATGTCGTCCGCACGGAAGATCACCTCGGAATCCATCTCCGTCTCGTCGGTGAAGAAGCTGGCCAATGACATGGGGATGCCTTCCAGCACCTTGCGCAGGGAGGCCACCGAGGGGCTCACCTGATTTTTCTCGATCTGGGAGATAAAGCCGTTGGTCACACCGGAGCGTTTTGCCAGCTCGCGCTGGGAGAGGGCCGCCTTGGTGCGAACCGCCTTGAGGCGGTGACCGATATCCATCGATAGACACTCCTTGACTGTTTACTATTATTAAAATTGTGTTAAATATCTTATACCACCCCTGAGGGGTGACACCAAGCCGGGCGATAAAAGCCCTTTTTTATGGATTCAGGTGTTTAATTTAATAGGCATGAGCCGGGTGTTACTAAACGCCTTAAGGATGAGGTGACCATGAAACCTGTCAGCGACATCAATACCCCCGACATGTCCGCATTCTGGATGCCGTTCACCGCCAACCAGCAGTTCAAGGCGGCGCCGCGCATCCTGAAGTCGGCAGAGGGGATGTATTATCACTCAGAGGATGGCCGCAAGATACTGGATGGCACTGCCGGACTCTGGTGTTGCAACGCAGGCCATGGTCGGCGCGAGATCGCCGAGGCGGTCTCCCAGCAGATCTCCCACCTCGATTTTGCCCCCACCTTCCAGATGGGCCACCCCCTGCCGTTCGAGCTGGCCAACCGGCTGGTGGAGATCGCCCCCAAGGGATTCGGTCACGTCTTCTATACCAACTCCGGATCGGAGTCCGTCGACACCGCGCTCAAGATTGCGCTGGCCTGGCAGCGGGCTCGCGGCCAGGGGACTCGTACCCGGCTCATCGGCCGCGAGCGCGGCTACCACGGGGTGGGTTTTGGCGGCATCTCGGTGGGGGGCATTCCCGGCAACCGCAAGTGGTTCGGCTCCCTGCTGACCGGGGTGGATCATCTGCCTCACACCCTCAACATAGGGAAAAATGCGTTCACCAAGGGATTGCCAGCAGAAGACCTCACCCTGGCCGATGAACTGGAGAAGATTGTCTTCCTGCACGACGCCAGCAACATCGCGGCGGTCATCGTCGAGCCCATCGCCGGCAGCACCGGGGTCATCATGCCCCCCAAGGGCTATCTCAAGCGGCTGCGGGAGATCTGTACCAAACACGGCATCCTGCTGATTTTTGACGAGGTGATCACCGGTTTCGGCCGCCTCGGCTCCCCCTTCGCCGCCCAGGAGTTCGACGTCATCCCCGACATGATCACCTGCGCCAAGGGGCTCACCAACGGCGCCATCCCCATGGGGGCCGTGCTGGTACAGAACCACATCTATGACGACATGATGGCGGCGGGCAAGGGGGCCATCGAGCTGTTCCACGGCTACACCTACTCCGGCCACCCGGTGGCGGCGGCGGCGGGTCTGGCGACCCTCGAGATCTACCGTAACGAAAATCTGCTGACCCGGGCGGCCGATCTGGCGGGCTACTGGGAGGAGGCGGCCCATTCCCTCAAGGGCTGCAAGCACGTGAAAGACGTGCGCAACTACGGCCTGGTGGCGGGCATCGAGCTCGAATCCATGCCCGATGCACCAGGCAAGCGGGCCTACGAGGTGTTCGTGCGCTGTTTCGAGAAGGGGGCGCTTATCCGGGTGACCGGCGACATCATCGCCCTGTCGCCTCCCCTCATCATCGAGCGCAGCCAGATCGACGATCTCTTCACCCTGCTGCAGGACGCCCTGCAGGCCCAGGACTGACCCCCACATCACACAGGATGGCGCTCGTCCCGGGCGTCATCCCCCTGTGCTGCCCCGGCGCGGCGAGGGGAGGACGGATGACCCATCACGGAGGATTTATGAGTTACAGGATCGACAACTTCATCGACGGCGAGACGACCGAGAGTCGCAGCGAGCGTTTCGGTGCCATCTTCAATCCGGCCACCGGCCAGCAGCAGGGCTCCGTCGTTCTCAGCACGGCCGATGAGTGTGCCGAGGCGATTGCCTGCGCCGAGCGCGCCTTTGGGGAGTGGTCCCAGACCCCGCCGCTGGTGCGGGCCCGGGTGCTGTTTCGCTTCAAGGAGCTGATGGAGCAGCACAGGGATGAGCTGGCCCAGATCATCAGCCGCGAGCACGGCAAGGTCTTCTCCGACGCCCAGGGGGAGCTGACTCGGGGGCTGGAGGTGGTGGAGTTTGCCTGCGGCATTCCCCACCTGCTCAAGGGGGAGCACTCCCTCAACGTGGGCCGCGGGGTGGACAGCCACTCCATGATGCAGCCGGTGGGGGTCTGCGCCGGCATCACCCCGTTCAACTTCCCGGCCATGGTGCCGCTCTGGATGTTCCCGGTGGCCCTGGCCTGCGGCAACACCTTCATTCTCAAGCCCTCGGAGAAGGATCCGTCCCTCTCCCTGCGCATGGCCGAACTGCTCAAGCAGGCGGGCCTGCCGGACGGGGTGCTCAACGTGGTCAACGGCGACAAGGAGGTGGTGGACGTGCTGCTGACCGACCCGAGGGTCGGTGCCGTGTCGTTTGTCGGCTCCACCCCCATCGCCCAGTACATCTATGCCACCGCTTCGGCCCACGGCAAGCGGGTGCAGGCCCTGGGCGGCGCCAAGAACCACATGGTGGTCATGCCGGATGCCAATCTGGATCAGGCAGTTTCCGCCCTGATGGGGGCCGCCTATGGCGCGGCGGGCGAGCGTTGCATGGCGATCTCGGTGGCCGTGGTGGTGGGTGACGAGACCGCCGATGCCCTGGTGGCGAAGCTCTCGCCCCTGGTGGCGGTCCTGCGGGTCGGCCCCGGCCTCGGTCAGAGTCCGGAGAACGAGATGGGGCCCCTCATCAGCCGGGAACACCTGGCCAAGGTGCGCGGCTACGTGGATCAGGGGGTGGCCGAGGGGGCCGAGCTGGTGGTGGATGGCCGGGGCCTGAGCCATGGCGAGGGCTACTTCATCGGGGGCAGCCTGTTCGATCGGGTCGGCCCCGAGATGCGCATCTACCGGGAGGAGATCTTCGGCCCCGTGCTCGCCATCGTGCGGGCCCCGGACTACGAGACGGCCCTGCGCCTCATCAACGAACATGAGTACGGCAACGGCACCGCCATCTTCACCGGTGACGGAGATACCGCAAGGGACTTCACCACGCGGGTTCAGGTCGGTATGGTAGGGGTGAACGTTCCCATTCCGGTGCCCATGGCGTTTCACAGCTTCGGTGGCTGGAAACGGTCCATCTTCGGGCCGCTCAACATGCACGGGCCGGATGGGGTGCGCTTCTACACCCGGATGAAGACGGTGACCGCCCGCTGGCCCCAGAGCCTGCGCGCCGGCGCCGAGTTCTCCATGCCGACCATGAAGTGAGCCACCGGCTCGCTGCCATGGCTTTAATCTCTTGCCCCCGCAGGCCGTCGGTCTGCGGGGGCGCTTCTGTCAAGGAGTAACAGATGCGACTGGGTATTCTCGATTGTGACCGGCTGGACCCCGATTTGGTGGGGGATTTTGGTCCCGTTTACTCCGAGATGTTTATCAAGGGTTTCCGGGCGTTGGCCCCCGAGCTGGAATTTCGGGTCTGGTCCGCCCTCGACGGCGATCTGCCCCCTGATCTGACCGAATGCGATGCCTGGCTTATCACCGGCTCGCGTCACGATGCCTACAGTGACATCCCCTGGATCCTGGCGCTGCGCGACTGGATCCGCCGGGCCCACGATGCCAACGTCAAGCTGGCCGGGGTCTGCTTCGGCCATCAGGTGATCGCCCAGGCGCTGGGAGGGGAGGTAATGAAGTCCACCAAGGGGTGGGGGCTGGGGGTGTCGGTCCATGCCATGCAGACGACAAAACCCTGGATGGCGCCGGGGCTGGACACCATCCGCATCCTGGCAAGCCACCAGGATCAGGTGGAGCAGCTTCCGCCGGGGGCGACCCTGCTCGCGGGCAACGACTTCTGCCCCAACTTCATGTTCCTGCAGGGGGATCACATCGTCGCCATCCAGGGGCACCCGGAATTCTCGGTGGCGTACAACCGGGCCCTGATCGAGCGGCGACGGGACAGGCTGCCCGATGCACATTACCAGAGCAGTCTCTCTTCCCTGGAAGGGGAGGTGGATTCCGCCACCATGATGCAGTGGCTGCTGCAGTTCCTCGGCATCCTGCCGATCGGGGCCGACGTGCGCTGAACCCCGTTTGTCATATCCACCGCGCTGATGCTAGATTTTGTAGCAAAATGAAGGATCAAGCGGCGATATGCCCAGTCCGGATGATACACTGGCCGCCATTTTTGGCGGCCTAGTCCATCGACGAGCGCCGCGTCAGTCTGTGAGGGGGCAACCTTGAAACTACAGCAGTTGAAGTATCTGATCGCGGTGCGGGACCACAATCTCAACGTCTCCGTTGCCTCCGATGCGCTCTATACCAGCCAGCCTGGGGTGAGCAAGCAGATCGGCTTGCTGGAGAGCGAGCTGGGGGTGCGCATCTTCGAGCGCCGCGGCAAGCACCTGCACCGGATCACCCCGGTGGGGGAGGAGATCATCAAGTGTGCCGAGGCCATGCTCAATATCGAGAGCAAGATCAAGGCCATCTCCCGGGAGTACCTGGATCCGACCGTGGGCACCCTCAACATCCACACCACCCACACCATCGCCCGCTACCTGCTGCCGAAAAGCGTCACCTACTTCACCAAAAAGTACCCCAAGATCTCATTCCACCTGCATCCTGTGATGTCCGCCACCAAGGAACAGATCAGCAAGGGATACTCGGATTTTTCCATCGTGGCCCACGAGATAGGCTTCGACAAGGAGCTGATCGCGCTGCCCGCCTACCTCTGGACCCTCTCCCTGGTGGTGCCCCAGGAGCACCCCCTGGCCAAGGTGAAGAAGCCGACCCTGGAGCAGCTCTGCCAGTATCCCATCCTGAGCTACGAGAGCGGCGCCACCGGGCGTCAGGTGCAGGACAAGGTGTTCCAGGCGGCCGGCCTCACCCCCAACTACTACATGACGGTGATGGATGCCGGCGTCATCAAGCGCTACGTGGAGCTGGGCTTTGGCATCGGCATCATCTCCTCCCTGGTGGCCAACGATAGCGATGCCCCCGGCCTCGTGGCCATCAATCTGGAGCACCTGTTCGAGCCCTGCCCGGCCCAGATCTGCTTCAGCAAGAGCATCCTCTTGCAGAACTACATGTATGACTTCATCAGCTCCTTCTCCCCCCATCTCACCAAGGAGATGATCCAGAACGTGATGCAGCAGCCGACCCAGGCGCGCATCGACGAGCTGCTGTCAGGGGTGGAGCTGCCCGTCTACTGATCCCGCTTCCGTTTCTGTGCCGGCACCCCGGGGTGCCGGCCTCCTCCCGCCGAGGTTTCCATGTCCCGCATCCTGCTGCTCGCCAATCTCAACTGTGATCATGTGCTCTCCCTGGCCGAACCCCTGGTGGCGGGGGCGCGGCTGCAATACGTGGATCAGGGGCGCAGGCTCGGCGGCGGCGCCGCCAATACCGGCATCG
>NZ_CAWMFQ010000386.1:31869-73916 GCF_963866995.1 Aeromonas sp. ZOR0002
TGGGCGGGGCACGAGGTGATCATCGCCTCCCGGGTCGGGCTGGACGACACCGGTGACTGGCTGCTGGAGCAGGCGGCCTCATACGGCCTGGATTGCAGCCATGTGGAACGCTTTGGCGGCGAGACCGGCGAGCTGCTGGTGCTGGTGGACGCCACCGGTGAGCGCACCATCCTCAGGCGCCCACGTCGCCCGGATCTGCCCGGCGACCTGCCGACCGAAGGGGTGGACTGCCTCTATGTGAACTATCCGGGCACCGCCATCGTGGGCTACATGCGCCAGATGCTCGCCAAGAGTTTCGTGGTGGCCCAATATCCCAAGGGGGGGCAGGCCCGCCGCCCTTGCCACGTGCTGGTGGCCTCCCGCTCCGATCTCGGCGAGGTGAGCGACCCCTGGCAGCATGCCCGCCAGCTCGCGGGGGAGCAGCTGGAATGGCTGGTGCTGACCGAGGGCAAGGCGGGCGCTGTGGCCATTCACGGGGAGGAGCAGGTCAGGGTGGCGGCGCGACCGGTCTCCGTGGTGGATACCACGGGGGCGGGGGATGCCTTCGCGGGCGGCCTCATCCACGGTCTTGCGCGGGGTATGGCCATGGCCGATGCGTTGCAGTGCGCCGTGGACTGGGGCGCCTTCGCGGTGGCTTCCGAGAGCTCCATCCCCTCCCAGGCGCTGCGCAACTGGCTGAAACAGCCCCACTGAACTCGCCGGACAACGGCTCCGGCGATGGCAGAGGAGGTGGGGGTTTGTCGACGGAAACCGCCAAAACCCCTCGCTGAGGCGGCAAGTTTGCGATCAATCAAAGAAAGTGTCGATTTATGTACATCTTCGTCGACACCCGCCCGGGCTGCTCTTACCCTTGTGACTTCACGACTCGGTCGAAGAAGCCCATCCCGTGCACACGCATGTGCAGACCCCCTCTTTGGCCACCGGCTGTCGTCCTGATTTCTGGCTTGTAGTAAGAGGCAAGTGCGACCATGCAACTGACACGATTTACCGACTACGCCCTGCGTACCCTGACCTTCCTGGCCATCCAGCCCGGTGATCGCCTGTCGACCATCACGGAAGTGGCCGACACCTTCGCCATCTCCCGCAATCACGTGGTCAAGATAGTGCATCAGCTCGGCATCAAGGGTTACATCGAGACGGTGCGTGGCAAGCATGGGGGCATCCGCCTCGGCCGTGCCGCCGTCTCCATCAACCTGCGCGATGTGGTGATGGACATGGAGCACGTGCTCTGCCCGGTGGACTGCAAGCGCGAAAACTGCCGTCTCTCCGGGGGCTGCCGCATCCAGGGCATTCTGCGCCGCGCCATGCACGCCTTCCTCGAGGTACTGGGGGAGTACACTTTGGCGGATGCGGTGCGGGATCCCACTCGTCTGTGCCACCTTCTCGGCATAGAGCAGGATAATATCCTGACCATGGCATGATGCCACGGTGAATGACAGAGGGGCCTGCGGGCCCCTCTGTCATTGCCAGCGGTCAGAGCTGGGGCACAAGGGTGATGGCTCCGTGCAGACAGGCGAGGCCGCAAGCGCCGCAGCCATCGCAGGCGGCCATGTTGACGGTCACTCCCTCGCTGCCGACCTTGATCGCCTGCTGGGGGCAGGCATCTTCGCACAGCAGGCAGTAGTAGCCCTGACGGGCCTGGCAGCTCGCCTCTATCCTGACCCGGGTCTGCACCTGGCGGCCGAGGCAGAGATCGAGTGCGCCCGTGGGGCAGGCTCTGGCGCAGCTGCCGCAATAGCTGCACTGGCCACAGGCGAGATCCAGCACTGGGGTACCGGCGATGGGGCTGCCGTCATATTCGGGGCGATCGGCGGGCTTGATGAGGCCGTTGGGACACGCCTTGAAGCAGTCGCCACAACGGGTGCAGAGGGTGAGGAACTGGGACTCGTCGATGGCCCAGGGCGGGCGTGCCTCATGGCAGACCACCTCGGGTCTGCGGGGGCTCCCCCATGCGTGTGCCAGCCAGCGACAGAAAAAATGCGTCATGCCCACCTCTATACCTATTAGGGGTTAATTTTATCCAGTTTTAGGCCGGCAAGCCAGAGAATAGCGGCGGGCAGGATCGCAAGCCGGGTTGCCCTTGTGTAAGCTAGGCGGGTCTTTTTGCGGGATTGAATGAACTCATGTGGCTATTTCTGTGGCGTGCTTCTCTGCTCTATGTCTTCCCCCTGCTGATGTGGGCCTACTGCCATCTCAAGGGTATCGAGTTCAGTGAACTGGATACCGGGGTCAACAGCCACAAGTGGGTGGTGCTGGCGGCCTATCTGCTCTATGTGCTGATCTGGTTGCTGCTCAACCGCTATCTCGAACTCTTCCTGCGCCAGCGGGGGCGCCGATGACCCCGCTGCTGACCTGGTGGCCTGCCATGCTGGTTGGCGGGCTGGCGCTGCTGTTCGGCTGGTGGTGGGGGCGACGCAGCGGCCGTGAAGAGGCGCTGCTGCTGGAGGAGCGTTATCAGGGGTTGCAGGACCGCTGGGACGCGCTGCAGGACGAGAAGATGCTGGCTCAGCAGAAGCTGGATCAGCAGCAGACCCTGCTGCTCAAGCTCACCGCCCGTCTCAAGGAAGCCGAGGCGACCCTGCGCAGCGAGCGCATCGCCAGCGCCGAGAAGTTGCAGTTGCAGCAAGAGGCTGAACAGCGCCTCAGCCAGCAGTTCGAGAACCTCGCCAATCGTATCTTTGAACAAAATGCCGGCAACTTCCGCGAACTGAATCAGAACAGCATGGATCTCCTGCTCACTCCACTCAAGGAGCAGCTCGAGGGCTTTCGCCGCCAGGTGGGAGAGACCCACGCCCAGGAGACGGCCCAGCGCCACAACCTCAAGTTCGAGCTGGAGCGCCTTGCCGAGCTCAACGCCCGCATGACCGAAGAGGCGGCGGCGCTGACCCGGGCCCTCAAGGGCGACAGCAAGCAGCAGGGCAACTGGGGGGAGGTGGTGCTGGCGCGGATCCTCTCCGAGTGCGGCCTGCGCGAGGGGCATGAGTACCACACCCAGGTCAACATCGAGGTGGACAAGGGCAAGCGCTACCAGCCCGACGTCATCGTCCACCTGCCCCAGGAAAAGGACATCATCATCGACGCCAAGGTGTCGCTGACCGCCTATGAGCGCTGGTACAACGCCGCTGACGATCTGGAGAAGGCGGTGGCGCTCAAGGAGCACGTCGCCTCGGTGCGCAACCATATCCGCGAGCTGGGCCGCAAGGATTACCAGCAGTTGCCCGGGGTGCGCACCCTGGACTATGTGCTGATGTTTGTGGCGGTGGAGCCTGCCTTCCTCGCTGCCCTGGAAGCGGACCCTTCCCTGGTGCGCTATGGGCTGGAACACAACATCCTGCTGGTGAGCCCCACCAACCTGATGGTGGCGCTGCGGACCATAGAGAACCTGTGGCGCTACGAGCGGCAGAACCAGAACTCGCGCCAGATAGCGGAGCGGGCCGGCCGCCTCTACGAGAAGCTGCGGCTGTTTGTGGAGGAGATGCAGCAGATGGGGGGCAGCCTGCACAAGGCGCAGGAGAGCTACGACAAGGCGATGGGCCGACTGGTCAACGGTCGTGGCAACCTGATCGCCCAGGCCGAGCGCTTTCGCGAGCTGGGGGTCGAGGTGACCAAGCCCTTGCCGGACGCGCTGGTGGACAGGGCGTTGGAGCGGGAGGAGTCGGCGGACTGAGGGGAGTCGTCATTCGCCGGGACGACGAAAAGGGCAGCCATTGGCTGCCCTTTTCGTTTCATGCAACAGCCTGGACGGCTGCTTATTGCTTCCAGAAAGAGGGGAAGAAGAGCACCGCCACCGTCAGGATCTCGAGGCGTCCCAGCAGCATGCCGAACGACAGTATCCACTTGGCCGCATCCGGCAGACTGGCGAAGTTGGTGCTGGGACCGATGACAGGCCCCATGCCCGGGCCCACGTTGGCCACGGCGGTGATGGAGCCCGAGATGGCGGTCAGGGGGTCCAGCCCGATGGCGGCGAGCAGGGCGGCGATCAGCAGGATGATGGCGAAGTAGACCAGCACGAAGGAGATCAGGGAGCGGATGATGGCGTCGTTGACCGGACGGCCGTTGTACTTCTGGGGAAACACGGCGGAGGGGTGCATCAGCTGGCGCATCTGTTTCTTGAACAGGGCGAAGGCCACCTGGACCCGAAAGATCTTGAGCCCGCCCGAGGTGGAGCCGGAGCAGGCGCCGAGTGCCAGCAGGATGATGAAGATAATGGTGGTGAGCGGGCCCCAGGTGCCGAAGTCACCGAGTCCGAAACCCGTGGTGGTGAGCACGGAGACGATATTGAAGCTGCTGATGCGCAAGGCATCCATGAAGCCGTAGATGTCTCTCACCCAGAGATAGAAGGTGACGACCAGGGTCACCCAGACGATCAGCCAGAAGAAGCCCTGCACCTGGGCATCCTTGAACAGGCTGTTGTCACGGCGGGAGAGAGCCTGCACATAGAGCAGGAAGGGCAGGCCACCGAGGAACATGAAGAGGGTGCCTATCCAGTGCGCCGCGTGGGAGAAGTGGGACATGGATTGATCGGAGGTGGAGTAGCCGCCGGTGCTGAGGGTCGTCATGGCGTGGTTGACCGCTTCGAACAGGTTCATGCCACTCACCCAGTAGGCGAGGAAGCAGAGCATGGAGAGCACCAGATAGACCAGCACTATGTTGTTGGCCACCGTTTTGGCGCGGGGGGCGCTCTTGTCGGACCAATCCGAGCTCTCGGTCTGGAACAGCTTCATGCCCCCAACGTTGAGGTAGGGCAGCACCGCCACCGCCATCACGATGAAGCCGACTCCGCCCAGCCACTGCAGGATGGATCGCCACAGCAGGATGCTGTGGGCCATGCCGTCCAGCCCCGACAGCACGGTGGATCCCGTGGTGGTGACCCCCGACATGGTCTCGAAGTAGGCGTCGGCAAAGTCGATATGGGTGATGAAGACGAAGGGCAGGGCCCCGAAGACGCAAGCGACCACCCAGACCGAGGTGGTGAGCAGGAACATTTCCCGCACCCCGAGGTGAAACTCTGCCTTGCGACCGTAATGGAGGCAGAGCAGTGCGGCGCCATGGGTGATCAAGACCGACTTGAGAAATTCGACGAAACCTTCCGAACCGGTCAGCAGGGCCAGCAGGGTGGGCAGCCACATGAAGAGCGCCAGCTTGGAGAGCACCAGCCCGAGCGTGAAGACGATGGGATGCAGCTTGATCATGCAAGATAACCTGGTCGTTGATTGAAAAAAGACCCGGACCTTTCCTGAGAAAAGGGGCCGGGTCCGGATACCGTTGCCAGAGACATGGCCGGCTTACAGGAAGAAGGGACTGGGCTGGAACAGACGCTCCACTTCCGGGATGTACTTCTTGTCCACCAGGAACATCACCACGTGGTCATCCTGCTGTATCTGGGTGCGATCGTGGGCGATCAGCACCTCATCACCGCGCACCACTGCGCCTATGGTGGTGCCCGGGGGCAGTTTGAGCTCGCCCACCGTCTTGCCCACCACCTTGGAGGTGTTCTCGTCCCCGTGGGCAATCGCCTCGATGGCTTCGGCCGCCCCGCGGCGCAGGCTGTAGACGTTGGCGATGTCGGCCCGGCGCACATGGGTCAGCAGGGCCGAGATGGTGGCCTGCTGGGGGGAGATGGCGATGTCGATGGAGCCGCCCTGTACCAGGTCCACGTAGGCGCCGCGCTGGATCAGCACCATGGTCTTCTTGGCCCCCATCTTCTTGGCGAGCAGGGCCGACATGATGTTGGCCTCATCCTCGTTGGTCACCGCGATGAAGACGTCGATCTGGTCGATGTGCTCCTCCGCCAGCAGCTCCTGATCCGCCGCATCGCCGCAGAAGACGATGGTGTGTTCCAGGTGTTCGGAGAGCTGCTCCGCCCGCTTCTGGTTGCGCTCGATGAGCTTGACGCTGTAGCGCTTCTCGAGCTGGCGGGCGAGGCCGGCGCCTATGTTGCCGCCGCCGACGATCATGATGCGCCGGTAGGGGCTCTCGAGGCGTTGCAGTTCCGACATCACGGCGCGGATATGGCCCGCTGCGGCCACGAAGAACACCTCGTCATCGGCTTCGATGATGGTGGTGCCCTGGGGGCGGATGGAGCGCCCCTGGCGGAAGATGGCGGCGACCCGAGTTTCGATGTTGGGCATGTGTTCCCGCAGGGTGGAGAGCGCATTGCCCACCAGGGGGCCGCCGTAATAGGCCTTGACCGCCACCAGGCCCACCTTGCCGTCGGCAAAATCCACCACCTGCAACGCCCCCGGATACTCGATCAGGCGACGCACGTAGTCGGTCACCAACTGCTCGGGGGCGATCAGGTGATCCACGGGGACGGATTCGGGCAGGAACAGGCGATCCCGCTCCACCAGATAGGCGGGGGAGCGAATGCGCGCCACCTTGTTCGGGGTGTTGAACAGGGAGTAGGCGACCTGGCAGGCGACCATGTTGGTCTCGTCGCTGTTGGTGACGGCGACCAGCATGTCGGCATCCTGGGCGCCGGCTTCGCGCAGCACCCTGGGATGGGCGCCGTGGCCGTTCACCACCCGCAGGTCGAATTTGTCCTGCAGTTCGCGCAGGCGCTCGCTGTCGGTGTCGACGATGGTGATGTCGTTGTTCTCGCCGGCGAGGTTCTCGGCCAGGGTGCCACCCACCTGACCTGCGCCCAGAATGATGATTTTCATAAGGCCATCTTACTCAAGGTTGTTGCTTCGTAATGAGGCGGCCCGTCACCGGGCCTGCCATCCGCCGGTTCGGCCTACAGCTTGATGAGCTTGGCATAGTAGAAGCCGTCCATCTCCGCCTCGCCGGGCAGGAACTGGCGACCCGGACAGGCCGGGGTGTCTTCTGCATGCAACGGCACCAGGCGGGCATCCGGGGTATCGGCCAGGAAGGCGCGGATCTGCTCCCGGTTCTCTTCCGGCAACACGGAACAGGTGGCGTAGAGCAGGGTGCCGCCCTGCTTCAGCTTGCCCCAGAGGGCGTCGAGAATGCGGCGTTGCAGCTCGGCCAGCTCGCGGATGTCCTGATCCCGGCGCAACCACTTGATGTCGGGGTGACGACGGATGACGCCGGTGGCGGAGCAGGGGGCATCCAGCAGGATGCGGTCGAACTGCCCCTGTGGCCACCACAGCTCCGGCGTGCTGGCATCACCGTGGATCACTTGGGCCTGAAGGCCGATGCGATCCAGGTTCTCCTGCACCCGCTTGAGGCGGTTGTCGTCTGCGTCGACGGCAACCACGCCGGCAAGGGCTGGCTGGCGTTCCAGCAGGTGGGCGGTTTTGCCGCCGGGGGCGGCGCAGGCGTCCAGCACCCACTCGCCCGGCTGGGGATCGAGCAGGGCGGCGGCCTGCTGGGCTGCTCCGTCCTGCACCGAGCAGTCACCCTGCTCGAAGCCGGGCAGCTTGGTCACGTCGCAGGGGCGCTCCAGCAGGATGCAATCTTCCCCTTCCACACCGGCCATGGCCGGGATGCCCGCCTCGCTCATGCGGGCCAGCATGGCCTCACGGCTCTGGCGCTGGCTGTTGTTGCGGATCCACATGGGCGGGCGCTGGTTGTTCGCCTCCATGATGAACTCCCAGTCATCGGGATAGGCCTGACGCAGGCGCTTGGTGAGCCATTCGGGGTGGCCGAGGCGGACGCTGGGGACGCGGTCGATGCGCAGCAGGATCACTTCGGCGCTGCGCTGGAAGTTGCGCAGTACGCCGTTGATGAGGCCGCGCAGGGAAGAACCCTTGAGCAGCTTGACGGCGTTGACGGTCTCGGCCACGGCGGCGTGAGCCGGAATGCGGGTATAGATGAGCTGGTAGAGGCCGACCAGGATGAGGTAGTGGAAGATGCGGCTCTTGTTCTTGAGCGGCTTGTCCATCATCTCGCTGACCGCCGCATCGAGACGGGGCAGCCAGCGCAGGGTGCCGTAGCAGAGTTCTTGCAGGAGGGCGCGATCGCGAGGGGCGACCTTCTCCTGGGCAGCAGGCAGAACGGCGGAGAGAGATTGACCCTGATCCAGCACCTGTTGAATGACGAGAGCAGCCTGTGCGCGTGTTTTCATAGCGTTACCTTAGATGCACAAGTCGGGGCCAGGGCCCCGCTTGTGTCAATTCAATCCAGATCAAATCAGTTGCGTGCCAGGTTCAAACCAGTCGCGGCGAGAGTTGAGCAGATCCGAAACGGACATGGCCTTCTTGCCGGGAGGTTGCAGGGTCAGCAGGCGCAGCACGCCCTGACCGGTGGCAACCTCGATCCCCTGCTTGTCGGCCTTGAGCAGGGTGCCGGCTGCCTGGCCGTGATCCTGTGCGACGACCTCGGCCTGCCACACCTTGACGGTCTGTCCGGCGACGTCGAACCAGCTGATGGGCCAGGGGTTGAAGGCACGGATGCAGCGCTCGATGGCAACGGCGTCCATCGACCAGTCGATGCGGGCCTCTTCCTTGGAGAGCTTCTCGGCGTAGTTGGCCAGCGCATCGTCCTGGGGCTCGGCAGCGGTGTCGCCGGCAGCCATGGCGTCCAGGGTATCGACCAGTGCCTGCGGGCCCAGACCGGCCAGCTTGTCATAGAGGCTGGCAGAGGTCTCATCACTGGCGATGGGGCAGGTTACCTTGCGGATCATGGCGCCGGTATCCAGCCCCACGTCCATCTGCATGATGGTGACGCCGGTTTCGGCATCCCCCGCCCAGATGGAGCGTTGAATCGGGGCGGCACCGCGCCAGCGCGGCAGCAGGGAGCCGTGGACGTTGATGCAGCCCAGACGCGGCGTATCAAGCACCGCCTTGGGGAGGATGAGGCCATAAGCCACGACGACCATCAGATCGGCACCCAGAGCGGCCAGTTCGGTCTGCGCCGCTTCATTGCGCAGGGAGGCAGGCTGGTAGACCGGCAGATCGTGGGCCAGCGCCAGCTCCTTGACCGGGCTGGCGGTGAGCTTCTGGCCGCGACCGGCGGGCTTGTCCGGCTGGGTATAAACGGCGACGACCTCGTGGCCGGAAGACAACAACGCCGCCAGATGACGGGCGGCGAAGTCGGGGGTACCGGCAAAAATCAGTTTCAGCTTGTTCAATGGAGCGGATCCTCAGAGGACTTTGCGATCTTCACGGGCCATCTTTTCCAGCTTCTGACGAATGCGCTGGCGCTTGAGCGGGGACAAGTAATCCACAAACAGCTTGCCGACCAGATGATCCATCTCATGTTGTATGCAGATGGCGAGCAGATCGTCCGCTTCCAGCTCGAAGGTGTTGCCGTGACGATCTTGCGCCCTGACCTTGACCCACTCGGCGCGCGGAACCAGAGCACGGTTGCCGGGCACGGAGAGGCAGCCCTCTTCGATGCCGGTGCTGCCGGACTGCTCCAGGATCTCCGGGTTGATCAACACCAGCTGTTCTTCGCGGTTCTCGGAGACATCGATGACGATGATGCGCTGATGAATGTCGACCTGGGTCGCGGCCAGGCCGATGCCTTCCTCCGCGTACATGGTTTCGAACATATCATCTACAATGTGTTGTAACTCGGGTGTAAAGGCTTCGACAGGGGCCGCGACTGTGCGCAGACGCTCATCGGGGAAACGCAATACATCTAGAATGGCCATAATTTTTTCTTTAGTTTCATATAAACGCAGTCAATATTGACGTAATTCTAGTCATTTACGCCGACAAAAAACAGCAACACTTTGCGTGCAGAAGTAACAGGGAGTGTTATGTATCTGAAGCAAATCGTCGTCGCCTGCCTGGCGACAGCCCTGGCCGGTGGCGCCATGGCACAGCAGTTGACGCTCAAATCCGGTTACCCCGAGACTTATGTGGTGCAAAAAGGGGACACCCTCTGGGATATCTCGGGCCAGTATCTGGCCGAACCCTGGCTCTGGCCACGCCTCTGGAACATCAATCCGCAGATCGCCAATCCCCACTGGATCTATCCCGGTGACGTGCTGCACCTGAGCTGGGTCAATGGTGAGCCTCGGCTCGGCAAAGCCAGTCAGGGGGGCAAGCAGGTCATCCGTCTCTCGCCCAAGAACCGCTATGAAAACAAGGCCAATCCCATACCGACCCTGCCTCTGAGCGAGATAGCGCCCTTCCTGCAGACCGACCACATTCTGGCCAACAGCCAGCAGAGCAAGGACCTGCCCTATGTGCTCGGCAACAATGACAAGCATGTCGGGATGCTGGAGGGCGACATTATCTATGTGAAAGGAGCCCTGAACCCGGGCCAGAGTTATGGCCTCTATCGCCCGGGGGTGGCATACAAGGACAAGCATACCGGCGAGTCGCTCGGTCAGGAGGCAATTTTTGTCGGCACGGTGCGGGCAGAGGAGTACCTTGCCCACGACACCACCAAAGTGACGCTGACCCATAACCGGCGTGAGGTGTATCAGGGCGACAAGGTGATGCCGCTGCCGTCGCAGGAGAGCATCTCTGCCGTGTTCATGCCAAAGGCGGCACCTTCCATTTCCCCCGGCTATGTGATCGAGCTGCCGAGCAAGGTACATGGTGGGGGCAAGTTTGATGTGGTACTCATCAACAAGGGGGAGCGTGATCAGGTGGCCCCGGGCGATGTGCTCGAGATCCTGCGCCCGGGAGCCGAGATGGTGGACAAGAATGGCAAGGTGTCATACCGGGAATATTCATCCGTCTATGACAAGGCGTTCTATTCTGCCGGCAAGTCATCGCTGCCTGCCGAGGCCGTTGCCAGAGTCATGCTGTTCAAGGTCTACGACAAATTGAGTTACGGTCTTATCCTGCAGAGTCAGGATCTGGTCGGCTCTGGTTATCAGGTCAGTAATTTCTGACGTGTCCTTGCCACTGGAGCGGTTGTCGCTATGGCTGACGCTGGATGCCGTTACAGGCATAGGCCCGGTCACCGCCGCTCGCCTGTTGGCGCATGTGGGTGGTGACATCACAACTCTGTTTGACTCAGACGATGGCGCCCTGCGAGCTCTTGGTCTGCAGAGTGCCCAGATTCAGCAGATGAGATGGCCTCTTCCTGTCGTGGAGCAGGGATTGAGCTGGGCCGCCGAGCCCGGCAATCACCTCCTCTGTCCCGATGACCCCGCATATCCTGCCCTGCTCAAAGAGATCCCCGGCGCCCCGCTTTTGCTCTACTGCCGCGGGAACGTCTCATCCCTCTCCCTGCCACAGTTGGCGATGGTGGGTACCCGCCATCCCACCTATGCCGGCAAAGACAATGCGACACGCTTGTGTGCCGAGTTGGTGGGCTGTGGTCTTGCGATTACCTCCGGCCTCGCGTTGGGCATCGATGGCGTCTGCCATCAGCAGGCGCTGGCATCGGGCGGAATCACCCTGGCGGTGCTGGGATCCGGTCTGGATTGTCTCTACCCCAAGCGTCATCAGGGGTTGGCGATGCAGATCCTCGAGCAGGAAGGTCTGCTTGTCTCCGAGTTGGCGCCCCAGCAAGGCCCCCTGGCTGAACACTTCCCTCGCCGCAACCGTATCATCAGTGGTCTGTCGCTGGGGACACTGGTGGTGGAAGCGGCAGAACAGAGTGGTTCGCTCATCACGGCCCGTTATGCGCTGGAGCAGGGCCGCGAGGTCTTTGCCGTTCCCGGCGCCCCGCAAAATGCACAGGCAGCAGGGTGCAACCGTCTGCTTCAACAGGGTGCCAAGCTGGTCTTGAATGCCGCCGATATCCTGGAAGAGTTTCCAAGGCTGGTCTTGCCCCCCGGACCCGCCAACGGTTCTTCCGAGGCGCAGCATAATAGCGAATTGCCTTATGCCGATTTGTTGGATAACGTAGATTATGAGACCACGAGCGTGGATACCGTTGCCGAACGGGCCCGGCTTCCTGTCGATGTCGTACTGGGCAGGTTGGTAGAGCTGGAGCTGGTTGGTGCAGTGATGGCGGTAGCCGGTGGATACGTCAGAGCGAGGAGGGCGAATCATGTTTGATGTATTGATGTACCTTTTCGAGACCTACATCCACAGCGATGCAGATGTGATGGTCGAGCAGGATGAACTCACCGACGAACTGAGCCGGGCCGGTTTCGACAAGGACGAGATCGAGAAAGCGCTCAACTGGCTGGAGCGACTGGCCAACCTGCACGACAGCGAGCGGGAAGTCTATGTCACCGCAAGCCAGCAGGGCTCTATGCGGATCTATGCGCCGCAGGAGCTTGTTCGCCTCAGTACTGAATGTCGCGGTTTCCTGCTGTTCCTGGAGCAGGCGCAAGTGCTGAATGCCGAAACCCGTGAAATCTGCATCGAACGGTTGCTCGAGCTGGACAAGCCGGACATCGAGCTGGACGATCTGAAGTGGGTCGTCATGATGGTGCTGTTCAATGTGCCAGGCAGCGAAAACGCCTACCAGCAGATGGAAGAGCTGGTGTTTGACGAGTCGGACGGCGTCATCCACTGACAGCCCGGTGCCGCGCTGGTAGAATTCAGGCCATCTGGATTTCAAGGCGCGGCCCATGTCAAAGATCGATCACCACCTCTTCTCTGCCCACGAACATGCCTTCGAGCGCGAGCCGTGCCCGCAGTGTGGTGCTGAACTGGTGATCCGCCAGGGCAAACACGGTCCCTTCCTTGGTTGTTCAGCCTATCCCGCTTGCGATTACATTCGCTCCCTCACCCCCTCTGGCCGCGATATAGAGAAAGTGCTCGAGGGGTCGTCCTGTCCGGATTGTGGCCATTCACTGGCCATCAAGAAGGGTCGTTACGGTCTGTTTGTGGGATGTACCCAGTACCCGGCCTGTCAGCATATCGAATCCCTTCAGGAGAGTGACGATACCCAAATCCTCTGCCCGGAGTGTGGTAAAGGTCATCTGGTGAGCCGCACGTCCCGTTATGGCAAACAGTTCTACTCGTGTGACGCCTATCCTCACTGCAAGTATGTGGTGAATGACAAGCCGGTTCCCATGCCCTGTCCCGAGTGTGGCTGGGGCATCATGATCGAGAAGAAGGTGCGGGGAAACCTGCGCTGGGTCTGCCCGCAAAAGAAATGCTCCCACCAGATTGAGCGGGTATAATCTCGCCGCCCATGATCAGGCAGGCGGATTGCTGGTCAGCGTGAGGTTGTGAGCCGATGCGCATCGCCCAACTTGCCTTGATCCTGACCTGATCGCCATCTCAAACTCCCTGCGGTTGCTCGGTTCACTGATGCACTCAAGCGTCTGAGCCGAAATGCATGACTGAAGAGGAGCAGGGATATAGCCCATATCGCAGCAGTGATGGCCCCGATGCCGTCATGTCGGTTCAACATACAATCCAGTGATGAGAGGCGGCAGCGTGGCTGTCGCATGTGCCTATGCCAAATGAATTTGAACAAGCGGTTGCCGCCCTTCAAGGAGAAGGGGTTATCGCCTATGCCACCGAAGCCGTGTTTGGTCTGGGGTGTGATCCTGATTCCGAAGCCGCCGTGCAGCGGCTGCTGGCCATCAAGCAGCGGCCGGTGGAGAAGGGATTGATCCTGATCGCGGCAGATCTGGCGCAATTGCAGGACTACATCGACTTGAGCCAGCTCAGCGATGAGCAGCTTGCTCGCGTGCAGGCGAGCTGGCCTGGTCCCTTCACCTGGATCATGCCCGCTCGCGCGACGACGCCGTCCTGGTTGACCGGTCAGTTCGAGACCCTGGCGGTGCGGGTCACAGGCCATCCCCAGGTGCAAGGGCTTTGCCGGGCATTTGGCAAACCGCTGGTGTCCACCAGTGCCAATCTAACCGGTGAGGATCCCGCTCGCCGGGTGGCTGATATTGGCGATCTGCTGGCAAGCCAGCTGGCTTACATTCTGCCCGGCGAAGTCGGGGGGCAAGCCAACCCGTCCGAAATCAAGGACGCCCGCACCGGGGCCATCATTCGCCCATCCTGAGTTGGGCACGGCCCGGTTTCATGCAGGCTGTGCGATGAGGTCATGACAATACGAGAAGTGCAGGCAGTGCATGCATGATGCCTGTCTGACAGGAGATAAAATGAGCAAACCGGATGTGGCCCAGGTAAAAGCCTTCCTGCTGCAATTGCAGGATGATATCTGCCGTGGCCTGGAGCAGGCCGATGGATACGGGCGCTTTGTGGAAGATGCCTGGAGTCGCGAAGGTGGTGGTGGCGGTATTACACGGGTGCTGCGCCAGGGGGCGGTGATCGAGCAAGGTGGGGTCAACTTCTCCCATGTCTATGGCGATGCCATGCCGGCATCCGCGACCGCACATCGTCCCGAACTGGCTGGCCGCAGGTTTGAGGCCATGGGGGTATCGCTGGTGATCCACCCGCATAATCCCTATGTACCGACCAGCCATGCGAATGTGCGGTTCTTCATCGCCGAGAAAGAGGGGGAGGAGCCGATCTGGTGGTTTGGTGGCGGCTTCGACCTGACGCCCTTCTATCCGTTCGAAGAGGACGTGAGGCATTGGCACCAGGTCTCCCATGAGCTCTGTCAGCCGTTCGGCACCGACATTTATCCCGAGTTCAAATCCTGGTGCGATCGTTACTTCTTCCTCAAGCATCGGGGCGAGACGCGCGGGGTGGGTGGCCTGTTCTTCGATGACCTGAACCGCTGGCCCTTTGCCGACTGCTTTGCCTTCATGCGTGCAGTGGGTGAGGGTTACCTGGCGGCCTACTTGCCGATTGTCGAGCGACGCAAGGAGCTTGCTTATGGGGAGCGGGAACGGGCGTTCCAGCTTTATCGCCGTGGCCGCTACGTGGAGTTCAATCTGGTCTACGACCGCGGGACCCTGTTCGGACTGCAGACGGGGGGGCGTACCGAATCCATCCTGATGTCGATGCCGCCGCTGGCGCGCTGGGAGTACGACTGGCAGCCGGAGGCTGGTAGCCCGGAGGCATTGCTCTACAGCGACTACCTCAAACCGCGCGAGTGGTTGTGACCAGAGGGGCCATGATGGCCTCTTCTTATTGGCCGATATTCGGCTTGTTCCTTCATGAGAAAACCCGTTAAATCGGGATATTGCTCTCAAAAGGAACGCCTTGATGGATCGTTATCTGGTTTTTGGCCACCCCGTGCGCCACAGCAAATCTCCCTTCATTCATACCCTGTTTGCCAGGCAGACCCAGCAAGAGCTGGAGTATGGTCTGGCAGAACCTGCCGTCGATGAGTTTGCCAGCGCTCTGAACCACTTCTTCGCCGAAGGAGGGAAGGGGTGCAACGTGACCGTACCTTTCAAGGAGCAAGCCTTCGGGCTGGTGGAGCGGCTGAGCCCCAGGGCCAAGCGGGCGGGAGCGGTCAACACCATCAAACTGACTGATGATGGTGTGCTGCTGGGTGACAATACCGATGGCGCCGGGCTGGTCGCAGATCTCAAGGCTCACGGAGTGAACCTTGCCGGTAGCAGGATCCTGCTTCTGGGGGCCGGTGGCGCAGCTCGTGGCGCCCTGGCCCCCCTGCTGGCGGAAGCGCCGGGCGAGATCGTCGTGGTCAACCGTACCCATGCCAAGGCGGAACAGCTGGCTGTGGAGTTCAGGGATCTGGGCAGCATCACTGCTCAATCCTATGAACAGCTGGTGGGGCCGTTCGATCTCATCATCAATTCCACCTCAGCGAGTCTGCAAGGTGAGTTGCCACCTTTGGCGCCAACCCTCATCCACTCGGACATCGCGATCTACGACATGATGTATGGCGCAACGGATACAGCCTTCATCGGCTGGGCCAAGCAACATGGCGCGCGCCATACCATGGATGGATTGGGCATGCTGGTCGAGCAGGCTGCTGAGGCCTTTACCGTATGGCGAGGGATCCGGCCCGGCACCAAGCAGGTATTGAGAGAGTTGCAGCGCAATCTGGGCGTCGTGTGAACCAGCTAGTGCGCTCTATTGGGCGGTCGGCAGATCTGATGTAGAGATTTTGCATCGCTGGATAAGGGCATCCCTCGTGATGCGGCACGGCACGTGTGATGTGAAACGGTCGTTCTGCGGTGGGTGTGTGGCAGAACAGGTGCCATTTTTATAAAACCATTGCGTAACAATAAGTTACTTTTACTTTGCCGTCACTCGCAGAATTTTTTGAGTTTTTTCTCAAAGCAGCGGAACTTCTGTAACGGACTGCTGACTAACTGGATAGTTGAGGAAGTGCTAGCTAGTCACCTTTATAACTCCCCGGTATTCGTACTGGGGATTTTTTTATCTGCATGAAAATTATGAATATTTTTTCTTTTTCCTACCATTGAAACTAAATTACATAAATTACTTTCACTTTCTGCTGCTTTGCTGTACAGTTGTCGGCGTAGGGTACAGAGGTAAGATGTTCTATCTTTCAGACCTTTTATTTCACGTAATTGAATGTGGCTGAATAGCAGCCCCGATGAGTCATCGTCGGGGCGTTTTTTTATGCACAACATTTAGAGTAAATGCTTTAATTGTTGCCGTTCTTTGTTAGAATGAAGGCGTTTCTTGAGGAAAACCAATCGTCTTTGTTCTCGAGAACTCGCTTTTTCCCAAATTTTTGAACTCATTTCTTCAGGCCGGTTTGCAATGGCAAGACCGGCCTCATTTTTATCCCTATATTGCCTCACCGTGTAATTAAATTTCAGTTTCGTTTGTTACAGCCTTCAATTCTGATTTTTTACTCGATATCCATGAAAACGGTATCAGGTTGATGATTAGTTAATTCTTTTCGCGTCTAAACATGCTATCAGTATGATTTAAATATATTTTTTGAGGTTTTTCTTCAGAGGTGGCGAAGGCGGGGAGGGAGGGCTCGGAGATGGGGGGATCATGAAAGCCTTTCAATCAGCGGAGGTCCAACTCCGCCAATTGCAGCCAGGGAGAGGAGTCGTTTACTCCTCGTTCTGATTATCTTCGTCGTCTACCTGGGCGTTGTCTGCTTCGGACAGGTACCAGCCGCTCAGGGTCTGGGCCAGCTTCTCGACGCCGATATTGGTCAGAGAAGAGAATGCTTCAACCTGGATCTGCGGGCCCAGTTCTGCCACCGCCTGACGAACCTTGATCACCTGGTTGTTGCGGGGCCCCGGGCTTAACTTGTCCGCCTTGGTCAGCAACAGCATCACCGGCAGTTCACGGTGTGAACTCCATTCCAGCATGTTCATGTCGGTTTCCTTGAGCGGATGGCGGATGTCCATCAGGATCACCAGCCCTTTCAGGGACTCCCGTCGTTGCAGGTATTCAGCCAGTGACTTTTGCCACTTGAGCTTCATTTCCAACGGAACCTGGGCATATCCATAGCCGGGCAAGTCGACCAGGCGTTTGCCCGGTTCCAGCTCAAACAGGTTGATCAGCTGAGTACGGCCAGGGGTCTTACTGGTACGTGCCAGGTTCTTGTGTTTGGTCAAGGTATTCAATGCAGACGACTTGCCAGCGTTGGAACGACCGGCAAACGCAATCTCGACACCCCCATCATTTGGCAGGTGGCGGATGTCGGGTGCGCTGGTCACAAAATGCACCTTATTGAAATTCAGAGTTTGTGTTTCCAACGTAAATTCCCCATAGAGATAGAGGGTTATAGAGTTACTTTTTTGTGAAATAGTGTAAAATGGCGTCGCTTGAACGCGTTTATTTTAACATGCCTTCAGCGGCATGGGATCTGGAAGCCTAATAACGAGAAAGTTGGAACGCCATGAAGAACCTAGTCATTACACTTGCTCTGATGGTTGGCGTAACTGGGATGGCACAAGCCAAGGGCGATGCCGCTGCGGGACAAACCAAGGCTGCCGTCTGTGCGGCCTGTCATGGACCGGACGGCAACAGCCCAGTCGACATGTATCCCAAGATTGCTGGTCAGCACGCATCATATATCAAAAAACAATTAGTTGAACTGAAGGCTGCAGCTTCTGGCCAAACTGGTCGGGTTGCGCCCGTCATGGGACCTATGGCGTTGCCGTTGTCCGAGCAGGATATGGACGATCTTGCCGCCTATTTCTCCAGCCAGAAGGTGACGCCGGTTGCCGTGCCCGATGATGTAGTTGCCGCAGGCAAGGCGCTTTATATGGGGGGAGACATGGAGCGAGGCCTGGCCGCCTGTACCGCCTGTCATGGCCCACGGGGTTCCGGCGTCGAGCAAGCGAAGTATCCCAGCCTGTCAGGGCAGCATCCCGCCTATATCAAGGCCCAGCTCACCGCTTTTCGTTCGGCGACCCGCGACAACGATCCCAATGGCATGATGCGGGATGTGGCCAAGAAGCTGACGGATCAGGACATCGAGGCGCTCTCCAAGTATGTGGCGGGGCTTCACTGATATAGACTGTTAGTTATCTTGTTGAAAAGAACAGGGAACCATTGTGTTCCCTGTTCTTTTTTGAGGTTGTAGCGATCGCCCGTAAACAGCCTGCATTGCTGTAAGAGATCTTCTATATACGGGGCTGGTCGTGTCTGAAAGATTGCTCACGTATATTATTTTATTTTTTGTTTTTCAATGAATTAAGAAATAGAACATTACTTTGTACCAGTTCGAAATGTGCTTTGGTTGATTGAGTCATCCAGCGAAGAAGTTACAGTAGGCAATCAGGATTGGCCGGAGAGAGGGTGCAAGACCCGTCTTCGGTTTGACAGGATGTCGGCTCGGAGCATGCGATGAGCAATAGATGCAAAAAGCCAGGATGGTGACCGCCAGGGATGAGCGGGGCTGCGGGAGGCAACCACCCCGATGGGAGGCAGGATGTCGCCGGTTTGGGTTAGACAAACAAACACACGCACACTCAGGACTGGTCAATAAGGATCAGGATGATCCAACGAAATGATGCGCCGTGGTTCGCCCAGGGATAAGGCGATTGGCTACCAGGGAATGGCACTCGCATGATGGAAAAAGGCAGCTTCGGCTGCCTTTTTTCTATTGGGTCATTAACCCGCCAAGACATTCTGTGTCAAAATACCAGCAACATGCCCAGAGGATGCCGATCCTGCGGTGTTCAGCGACCCAAAGTGGTCGAATTGGTGCGGGATCCCACTCTTGTTCCATATTTACTGTTCCCCGCTTCAGCATCCTCCCCGGACGACACGCTCCGGGGGTTTCCATTCAGTTATTTGTCGGAGTCATTCATGTCGGCCAAACAACCCAACCGCAAGCCTACCGGCAAGCGCAAAGAATCAGATGCCAGTGCCCAGGAAGGTCGTGAGCGCAAGCGCGCCGCCAAGCGCAAGGGCCTGAAGGCGGGCTCCCGCCAACAGGTCGAGCAGGCGGGCAAAAAGAGCGGCTCCAAGCAGGCCAAGGATCCACGCATCGGCTCTCGCAAGCCCATCGCGCTGATTGCCGACGAGAAGGGCAGCAAGCCGGTGGCGACCAAGCCTGCGAAAGAGAAGCGGGTGGTGATGACCCCCGAGCAGGAGTTGGCGTCCATCGAGAATGATGATCGCCTCAATGCCTTGCTGGATCGTCTGGATGCCGGTGAAACCCTGGAGGCCGCAGAGCAGGCATGGGTCGATCAGCGGGTTGACCGTTATCAGGAGCTGATGGACGAGCTCGGTATCATCGACAGCGACGATGACGAAGATGGCGACATGGATTTTGATGATGCCGATTTTGACGAGCCGAGTCAGCCTGCCTCCGAAGAGGAGCTGTGGGAGCGTTTCTCTCAGGCAGACTACCAGCCTGAAGCCAAACCCGAGCCGAAGAAAAAGTGATGAGTGGATGGATGCTGGCCGCCCTGTTGGGTGGCCTGATTTTGCTGGGGCTGGCCGTCTATGCCGGCACCCTGATGGCGCGTCTCAAACGCCAGCAAGAGATGCAGCAGCACGCCATTACGGCCCGCAACGAGCGGATCCTGGAGAGTGTCAGGGTGATCGCCCACGCGGTACGAGATGGTCAGTGCGACTACTCAGAAGGTGCCATCCGGCTGACCAATCTGCTGGATGCCTTGCAAATAAAGGGGGGCCGCGCCTTTGCCACCGAGTTCCCGGGGCTCTACGGCCTCTATGAGAAGGTGAAGGAGATGCCGACCCATGAGGCGAGGCGGGCACTCAAGCGCAATGAAGTGATGAAGATGGATCTCGAACGCAGCGGCTACGAGGCCGAGCTGGAGGCGCTGATCCTTGAGGATGTCGCCAGACTGAAGGATTTTCAGTTAAGCCGGTGAGCCCATGACAAAGACAGAGGAAGCAAGCGTGCAAGCAGAACAGATTGTGTGGGATCAGGCTCTGATCGAAAAATACAACTACAGTGGTCCGCGTTACACCTCCTATCCCACTGCGCTGGAGTTCAACGAGGGGTTCGGCTATCCGGACTTCGTCCAGGCAGCGGGCCAGTACCCTGCACGCAATCTGTCGCTCTACGTGCATATCCCCTTCTGTCACAAGCTCTGCTACTACTGCGGCTGCAACAAGGTCATTACCCGGCACCAGCACAAGGCAGATCAATACCTCGACTACCTCGAACAGGAGATCAAGGCCCAGGCCCCCCTGTTCAAGGAGAGACTGGTCACCCAGCTGCACTGGGGTGGCGGCACACCCACCTATCTGAGCGAACCCCAGACTCGTCGCCTGATGGCCATGTTGCGGGAGCACTTCCACTTCGCCGAGGAGGGGGAGATCAGCATCGAGGTGGATCCCCGCGAGATCGAATTGTCCATGCTGGATGTGTTGCGGGAGCTCGGTTTCAACCGCATCAGCCTTGGCGTTCAGGACTTCAACAAGGCGGTCCAGGTCGCGGTCAATCGGGAGCAGGACAACGACTTCATCCGCGCCATGCTGGTTCGTGCTCGCGAGCTGGGGTTCCGCTCCACCAATCTGGATCTCATCTACGGTCTGCCGTACCAGAACCGGGAGAGCTTCCATCACACCCTGGAAGAGGTGCTCAAGACCGACCCGGCCCGCCTCTCCATCTTCAACTATGCCCACCTGCCGAGCCGTTTTGCCGCCCAGCACAAGCTGAAAGAAGCGGACATGCCGGCGCCGCAGGAGAAGCTGGCCATGCTGCAGGACACCATTGCCTTCCTGACCGGCCAGGGTTATCAGTTCATCGGCATGGACCACTTTGCCAAGCCCGATGACGAGCTGGCCGTCGCCCAGCGCGAGGGCAAGCTGCATCGCAACTTCCAGGGCTATACCACCCAGGGGGATTGCGATCTGCTGGGGCTGGGGGTCTCTTCCATCAGCATGATGGGGGATGCCTATTCCCAGAACCAGAAGGATCTCAAAACCTACTACGCTCAGGTCGAGTCACTGGGCCATGCCCAGTGGAAGGGGTGCTCCCTCAATCGGGACGATCTGATCCGTCGTGAGGTGATCAAGCGCCTCATCTGCGATTTTTCCCTGAACTTCGCCGCTGTGGAGCAGGCCCACGGCCTGGTGTTCAAGGAGTATTTTGCCGAGGATCTCAAGCTGTTGCAGACCTTCATCGACGACGGTCTGGTGCGCATGACCGAAGAGGGGCTGGAGGTGGTCTCCACCGGTCAGCTGCTGATCCGCAACATCTGCATGTGCTTCGATGTCTACCTGCGCAGCAAGGCGCGCCAGCAGCAGTTCTCCCGGGTGATCTAGACCGGGCAATGTCGTGGGACAATAAAAAACCGCCTTTCGGCGGTTTTTTATTGGGTTTTACCCCTGCTCAACGTTGAGCCGCACGGGCACTCAGCTCGGCCTTCTCGGCTTCGCTCAGGAAGGCCAGGGTCAGGCCGTTCTGCTGGGCGGTGCGGATCTCGCTCACCGTCATGCCGGCAGCCGGTGCCGCCACCTCGTATTCATGGGGCAGGTCGATCCCCTCCACCGCCGGATCGTCGGTATTGAGGCAGGCCAGCACGCCGGCTGCCAGGAACTGGCGGATCGGGTGATCGGCCAGACTCGCCACCGTGGTGGTCTGGAGGTTGGAGGTGAGGCAGGACTCGATGCCGATGCGGTGTTCGGCCAGATAGGCCATCAGGGCCGGATCCTGGATGGCCTTGACACCGTGGCCGATGCGCTCGGCTCCCAGCTCGCGAATGGCCTGCCACATGCTCTCGGGGCCGGCGGCTTCACCGGCGTGCACGGTGACTCGCATTCCTGCATCCCGCACCCGGCGGAAGTGGTCGGTGAAGAGATCGCCCGGGAAGCCCAGTTCGTCGCCGGCCAGATCGATGGCGACCAGGCGATCGCGATGAGCCAGACAGGCATCCAGCTCCTGCTTGCACTGCTCGGTGCCGAAGGTACGGCTCATGATGCCGATGAGGTTGGTCTTGATGCCGAAGTCACGGCTGCCTGCGGCCACGCCGTCGATGATGGCTTCGACCACACCCTGCGGGTGCAGTTTGTGGGTCATCGCCATGTAGGCCGGGCTGAAACGCAGCTCGGCATAGTCGATCCCGGCACGCAGCAGATCTTCCACGTTTTCGTAGGCGACCCGGCGGCAGGCATCGTAGTCGGCCAGCACGGCCACGCCCCAGTCCAGTTTCTTCAGGAAGGCCACCAGACTCGGCTCGTTCTCGACGATCTGCACGTGTGGGCGCAGGGCCTCCAGTTCATCGGCTGGCAGTCGGATGTTGTGCTGACGTCCCAGCTCGAGAATGGTCTGCGGGCGGATGTTGCCATCCAGATGGCGATGCAGGTCGGTCAGGGGGAGGGATCTGTCAATCATGGGGCACCTTCTGCGAGTCGGGTTGGAAAGCCTGCCATTCTAGGCGGGGCACCTGAAAAAGATACCCCGTTTGCAAGCAAACGGGGTGTGATTGGTCAGGCTTTCCCTCAAGGCGTGATGGGAATCGTTTTTCCCGCAGGCTCAGGGAATGTCGAGCTCCTTGAGCTTGCGGGTCAGGGTATTGCGGCCCCAGCCGAGCAGGCGGGCAGCCTCCTGCTTGTGACCGTGGGTGTGATCCAGTGCCGTCTCCAGCATGATCCGTTCGAACTGGGGCATGGCATCCGCCAGGATATCGGTCTCCCCCAGGGCCAGCTTGGCGGCCACCCAGTCCTGCAACTGCTGCTGCCAGCCACCGGTCAGGGCGGGCTGGCCCGGCTCGGCGGTGCTGGTGATGGGGGTTAGCAGCTCAGTGGGCAGATCGCCTACCAGCACCTCCTGGCCCGAGGCCATCACCGTCAGCCAGCGGCAGACGTTCTCCAGCTGGCGCACGTTGCCCGGCCAGGGCAGGCGGCTGATGTAGGTCTGGGTATCCGGGTGCAGGCTCTTGGCCTCCACGTTCAGCTCCTTGGCGGCTCGCAGCAGGAAGTGCTGGGCCAGCTGGGGGATGTCCTCCCGGCGCTCCTTGAGGGCTGGAATATGGATGCGGATGACGTTGAGGCGGTGGAACAGGTCTTCCCGAAACTCGCCGTCGGCGACCCGCTTCTCCAGATTCTGGTGGGTGGCGGCAATGATCCGCACATCCACCTGCACCGGTTGGTGGCCGCCAACCCGGTAGAACTGCCCGTCCGCCAGTACCCGCAGCAACCGGGTCTGCACGTCCAGCGGCATGTCGCCTATTTCGTCGAGAAACAGGGTGCCGCCATCGGCCTGTTCGAAGCGGCCGTGACGAATGTTGTTGGCGCCGGTGAAGGCTCCCTTCTCATGACCGAACAGCTCGGATTCGATGAGATCTTTCGGGATGGCCGCCATGTTGAGGGCGATGAAGTTCTTGTGGGCCCGGGGGCTGTGCTTGTGCAGGGCATGGGCAACCAGCTCCTTGCCGGTACCGCTTTGACCGTTGATGAGCACCGAGATGCTGGAGCGCGACAGCCGGCCGATGGCGCGGAACACCTCCTGCATGGCAGGGGCTTCGCCGATGATCTCCGGGGTGGTGGTGGCTTCCTGCTGGCGAGCCTTGCGCTTGGTACGTTGCTCCTTGAGGTGGTTCTCGGCCCGGCGTACCAGGGTGACCGCCTCGTCGATGTCGAACGGCTTGGGCAGGTATTCGAAGGCACCGCGCTGGTAGGCGTTGACCGCGCTGTCGAGGTCCGAGTGGGCCGTCATGATGATGATGGGCAGATCGGCCTGGCGGCGATGGATCTGCTCCAGCAGGCTCAGGCCGTCGATGCCCGGCATGCGGATATCCGAGAGGATCACGTCCGGTGAGCGCATCTCCAGTGAACTCAGCAGGGCTTCGCCGTCGGCGAAACTTTCGCATTCGAAGCCTTCGCTGCCAAGGGTGCGCTCCAGAACCCACCGGATGGAGCTGTCGTCATCGACGATCCACACTTTTGCTGTCATGAGGTTCCCTTATTTGCGAAGTGGTAGATAAATGGTGAATTCGGTGTGGCCCGGCCAGCTGATGCAGTCGATGCGACCCTTGTGCTGATCGATCAGGTTCTGGGCGATGGAGAGGCCCAGGCCCGTTCCCCCTTCCTTGCCGGTGATCATGGGGTAGAAGAGGGTGTCGCGAATGGCGTCGGGAATGCCGGGGCCGTTGTCGATGATCTTGATTTCGGCCGCCAGGCGATAGCGCTGGCCATGGATGGTGATCTGGAAGGCGGTGCGCGTCTTGATGCGGATGAGGCCGTCCTGATCCCCAAGGGCCTCGGCGGCGTTGCGCACTATGTTCAGGAACGCCTGTTGCAGCTGGTCCGATTCCATCTCGAATTCGGGGATGCTGGGGTCGTAGTCCCGCTCGATGCGGATCTGCGGCGGCAGCTCCAGGTCCACCAGACGGCGCACTTGTTCCAGCACGGAGTGAACGTTGTGCATCTGGTGACGGCCGGGACGCTGGGGGCCGAGCAACCTGTCGACCAGCACCCGCAGGCGATCGGCCTGCTCGATGATGATGCCGGTGTATTCACGCAAGGCCGGGTCGGGCAACTCCTTTTGCAGCAGTTGGGCCGCGCCGCGCAATCCCCCCAGGGGGTTCTTGATTTCGTGCGCCAGGCCGCGCACCAGCTCCTTGGCGGCCTGCTGCTGGGCGTGTTGCTGCAGCTCCTGGCTGATCTTCTTCTGCTGATCGATCTTGCGCAGTTCTACCACCATCAGTCGCTGTTCATGATCGGCCATGGGGCTGACGCTGATCTCCACCAGCCTGGGCTCCCCCTCCACCACCAGGGTGACTTCGCTGTCGGTGAAGCCCTGCCCCGAAATGAGGCACTGTTTGAAACGCTGCAGATCGAGAGAGATGTGTTCCAGCAGGTGGGGCAGTTCGATGCCGATCAGTCGTCGCTCGCTGAGGGAAAGCAGCTGCTCTGCCGCCGGGTTGACGAATTGAATGCAGAGACGTTCATCCATGAGAATGACGGCGGTCAGCAGATTGTCCAAGAGTGTCTTGGCGTTGTCCGAGCGGGTTGGCACAGGTTTCTCCCTAAAACGGTGCTGTACACCTAGAATGCACCAATATAGTGCATCAAGTTTACCCGCATCGGTGCGTCACATCACCCCTAATTGGCCTTGGGGGCGGCTCTGGGAGCCTGATTCACCGACGCCCTGTGCAGGTAAAAGGTGGTTGGCTTAGATTTAGCAAGGATCGTACCGTCTTTGGCGAGCAACTCGAGCCGTGCCTCGTAAGCGCCCCTATCGAGGTTTTCCACCCTTATGGCCAGGCTGTTGTGAACCAGGGGCACCGCCTTGCCGTTCAGGATCAGGCGCACATCGTATTGCACCGGGACCTGGGGAGAGATCTCGCCCTGGAAGACGATGTTGCCGGTATTGTCGCGCAATGTGCTGCCCGGTTCCGGAGAGATGAGGTCGATCTCCAGGGGAGCCGCTTCCAGGGCTTTCCTGGCATCGACACCGGTCAGGCTGTTGAAGTTGTCCACCTGGACCGAGTGGGGGGCGGTGCCGATGAGCGGCGAGACCCGCAGGTCCACCTCTTTTGCGCTCTTGCCGGGAGGGGGGGCATCGGTGTAGTGGGTCACCCCCTGGGGATCGACCCAGGAGTAGACGCGGGCGGCCTGTGCGGAACAGGAGGCCATCAGCAGGAGGCTCAGCAGCCAGGGTACAGTGTTCATCCATCTCTCCTTGACGGGGTTCACCTTAATCCTATCAGAGAAAAACCACGGGGTCGGGGTGTGAACAGCCGAGAGTGGTACGGCTCCGTGAACGGGATCATCTTTCTGCATGATCGTGCCCGTTCGGCGGTATTTCCGTTGCCAGAATGAAAAAAACCCGCCAGATGGCGGGTTTGTCATGGGAAAGCGGATTAGACGGAGTAGTACAGCTCGAACTCCAGCGGGTGCGGGGTCATGCGCACGCGGTCAACATCCTGCTGTTTCAGTTCCAGGTAGGAGTTGATGAAGTCATCGCTGAACACACCACCACGGGTCAGGAACTCACGGTCTGCATCCAGTGCGGACAGCGCTTCGTCCAGGGAACCGGCAACGGTCGGCACTTCAGCGGCTTCTTCCGGCGGCAGATCGTACAGGTTCTTGTCCATGGCATCGCCCGGATGGATCTTGTTGATGATGCCGTCCAGACCGGCCATCAGCTGGGCAGCGAAGGCCAGGTACGGGTTGGCAGCCGGATCCGGGAAGCGTACTTCGATGCGGCGGGCTTTCGGGCTCGGCACGACCGGGATACGGATGGAGGCAGAACGGTTGCGGGCGGAGTAGGCCAGCATGACCGGTGCTTCATAGCCCGGCACCAGACGCTTGTAGGAGTTGGTGGTCGGGTTGGCGAAGGCGTTGATGGCCTTGGCGTGCTTGATGATGCCGCCGATGTAGTGCAGTGCCATCTCGGACAGACCGCCATACAGGTCGCCTGCGAACAGGTTGACGCCGTCTTTGGCCAGGGACTGGTGGCAGTGCATGCCGGAGCCGTTGTCACCGAACATGGGTTTCGGCATGAAGGTGACGGTCTTGTTGTAGGCGTGGGCCACGTTGTGGATCACGTACTTCAGGACCTGTACTTCGTCAGCCTTCAGAGTGAGGGTGTTGAAGCGGGTTGCGATCTCGTTCTGACCGGCGGTCGCCACTTCGTGGTGGTGAGCTTCGACGACCTGGCCCATCTCTTCCAGCACCAGGCACATGGCGGCACGGATGTCCTGGGAGGAGTCAACCGGGGCAACCGGGAAGTAACCACCCTTGACGAATGGACGGTGACCCTTGTTGCCGTGCTCGTAGTCGGTACCGGAGTTCCAGGCAGCTTCTTCGGATTCGATCTTCACGAAGCTGTGGCCCATGGTGTTGGAGAAGGTGATGTTGTCGAACATGAAGAATTCCGGCTCCGGCCCGAACAGCACGGTGTCAGCGATGCCGCTGGACTTCAGGAAATCTTCGGCACGCTTGGCGATGGAGCGCGGATCGCGGTCATAGCCTTGCATGGTGGCGGGTTCAAGCACGTCACAGACGATGTTCAGAGTGGTCTCTTCGGTGAACGGGTCCAGTTTGGCGGAAGCCGGGTCCGGCATCAGCACCATGTCAGACTCGTTGATGCCCTTCCAGCCGCCGATGGAGGAACCATCGAACATCTTGCCGTCTTCGAAGAAGTCTTCGTCAACCTGGTGGGAAGGGATGGATACGTGCTGCTCTTTACCCTTGGTGTCGGTAAAACGCAGATCAACAAACTTGACTTCGTGTTCCTGGATCAGGGCCAAAACGTTCTGGGCTGACATGCTAAGTAACCTCCGGTGTTAAAACTCTTTGGGTGAATGCGTCGTCACATTCACATAAGCCAGTATCGTGCCAAGTTTGTGACAGCTTGATTTCAGGGCACTTGCACCGTTTCAGGCTGTCGAGAAACCCGTTCTCATGCCGGTTGCTGCATTAAAGTGGTGCAACCTTGGATCGTTTTGGTGCACCGAGATGGTGCGCCAGCGTATCCAGGCCATCTAAGCAGCCTTTTGCTGCGGGGTCCATGATCCTGATCCTTTGTTGTGCGTGAATGTGTTGCAATTCTGCTAGGCAGATCACAAAGGCGAGAGTACAATTAGCGCCCAATTTTACCCGGTGATTTGAGGCGAGAATGTTAGAGAATTTACGCAATATTGCGATTATTGCGCACGTTGACCACGGCAAAACGACTCTGGTTGATAAGCTGCTGCAGCAATCCGGCACTCTGGATCGCACCAGCGAAGGTCAGGAACGGATCATGGACTCCAATGATCTGGAACGGGAACGTGGCATCACCATTCTCGCCAAGAACACTGCGATCCGTTGGAACGACTACCGCATCAACATCGTGGATACCCCGGGTCACGCCGACTTCGGTGGTGAAGTTGAGCGCGTGCTCTCCATGGTTGACTCCGTGCTGCTGCTGGTCGACGCCGTTGACGGCCCGATGCCGCAGACCCGTTTCGTGACCCAGAAGGCGTTCGCCCAGGGTCTGAAGCCCATCGTGGTCATCAACAAGATCGACCGTCCGGGTGCTCGTCCTGACTGGGTAATGGATCAGGTCTTCGATCTGTTCGACAACCTGGGTGCCACCGATGAGCAACTGGACTTCAAGGTTGTTTACGCCTCTGCACTGAACGGTTGGGCCACCCTGGATCAGGACGTCCCGTCCGAGAACATGGAACCCCTGTTCCAGGCCATCGTCGACAACGTGGAAGCCCCGAAGGGCGACGTTGACGGTGCCTTCCAGATGCAAATCTCCCAGCTGGACTACAACTCCTACGTGGGCGTCATCGGTATCGGCCGCATCACCCGTGGTCGCGTCAAGACCAACCAGCAGGTCACCATCGTCGGTGCCAACGGCAAACCGCGTACCGGCAAGGTCGGTCAGGTGCTGGGCTACCTGGGCCTGTCCCGTACCGAAGTGACCGACGCGCAAGCGGGCGACATCATCGCCATCACCGGTCTGGGCGAGCTGAAGATCTCCGACACCATCTGTGACAACAGTGCCGTCGAAGCCCTGCCGCCGCTCTCCGTTGACGAGCCGACCGTGAACATGACCTTCCAGGTCAACACCTCGCCGTTCGCCGGTAAAGAAGGCAAGTTCGTCACCTCCCGCAACATTCTGGAGCGTCTGAACCAGGAACTGGTCCACAACGTGGCCCTGCGCGTGGAAGAGACCGAAGATCCGGACAAGTTCCGCGTCTCCGGCCGTGGTGAACTGCACCTCTCCATCCTGATCGAAAACATGCGTCGCGAAGGTTACGAACTGGCGGTATCCCGCCCGGAAGTAATCCTGCGTACCGTGAATGGCGAACTGCAAGAACCGTTCGAAACCGTCACTGTGGACGTGGAAGAAGCGCATCAGGGTTCCGTGATGGAGCAGCTCGGCCTGCGTAAAGGCGAGATGACCAACATGACCCCGGATGGCAAGGGTCGCGTCCGTCTGGACTTCATCATCCCGAGCCGTGGTCTGATCGGCTTCCAGACCGAGTTCCTGACCATGACCTCTGGTACCGGTCTGCTGTACCACACCTTCGACCACTACGGTCCGCACAAGGGTGGCAGCATCGGTGAGCGTCAGAACGGCGTGCTGATCTCCAACGCCACCGGCAAGGCTCTGACCTTCGCCCTGTTCGGTCTGCAAGACCGTGGTCGTCTGTTCATCGGTCACGCGACCGAAGTGTACGAAGGCCAGGTGATCGGGATCCACTCCCGCTCCAACGACCTGACCGTCAACTGCCTGAAAGGCAAGCAGCTGACCAACATGCGTGCCTCCGGTACCGACGAAGCCCAGGTGCTGACTCCGCCGATCCGCATGACCCTGGAGCAAGCTCTGGAGTTCATCGACAACGATGAGCTGGTGGAGATCACCCCCAAGGCCATCCGTATCCGTAAAAAGCTGCTGACCGAACTGGATCGCAAGCGCGCCGGTCGTGCTTGATCGATAGCTGTTCATCGACAGACCAAAGAGAGGCCTTATGGCCTCTTTTTTTATGGGCTCGACATGAGGGCGCATGGGGCCTGAGCTCGATGGAGGCGCATCCGGCCGGTCTGCGGGTGGCCAAATGACCACCCTATCTGACACAATGTCTGCATGATCACGCTTACGAGAAACAAGATGCAGCAGCAGATCCGCGGCCGTCTGGCCCATGCACTCTCCTTCTTGCGCCACGATGGTGCCCACTTCGCCCAGTTTGTCTGGGGCCGTTTCCAGCAGGACAGATTGACGGTGACCGCCGGTTACCTGGCCTATGTCACCCTGCTCTCCCTGGTGCCCATGATCGCCGTGGTGTTCGGCATGATGTCGGCCTTTCCGGTGTTCCAGAGCCTGAAGCAGGCGATGGAGCAGTTCGTCTATCACAACTTCGTCCCCACCGCCGGCGAGATGCTCAAGGAGTACATCGACGGTTTCGTGGCCAACGCCACCAACACCACGGCCGTCGGTATCGGTGCCCTGATCGTGGTGGCCCTGATGCTCATCTCGGCCATCGACAAGAATCTCAACTACATCTGGCGGTCCACCCGAAGCCGGCCCTTGGCCCAGGCATTCGCCATGTATTGGATGATCCTGACCCTGGGCCCCGTGCTCATCGGTGCCAGCATCGCCATCTCCTCCTACATTCTCTCGCTCAGGTTGTTCGCGGCTGACAGCCTGTTCGGTATCGGCTATCTGCTGCTGCGCAGCCTGCCGTTCCTCTTCTCCGTGCTCACCTTCCTGCTGATCTATACCGTGGTGCCCAACTGCCGCGTGCGGCTGACCCACGCCTTCATCGGTGCCCTGGTGGCGGCCACCCTGTTCGAGCTGGCCAAGCGTGGCTTTGCCATCTACATCACCAACTTCCCCTCCTACCAGGCCATCTATGGCGCCCTGGCGACCATTCCCATCCTGTTCGTCTGGGTGTATCTGAGCTGGCTGGTGGTGTTGCTGGGGGCCGAGACCACCGCCTGCCTCGGGGAGTACGAGAAGCCCGGTGCAGAGGAACTGGCCTGACGCCGGCCGGCCATCACACCGGATCCCGACACAAAGGCGTTGGCCCGGGCAGGGCATTTATTGGTAGCATCGACGACCGCTCATCCCGCAGGATGGGCGGTCGTGCTGTTTTGAGAGGAGAGGGATGTGATTGCACTGATTCAGCGGGTCAGCGAGGCCAGCGTAACGGTAGAGGGAGAGGTGACCGGGGCCATCGGCCAGGGGTTGCTGGTGCTGCTCGGGGTGGAGCAGGGGGATGACGAGGCCAAGGCCGACAAGCTGCTGCACAAGGTGAGCGGTTATCGCATCTTCTCGGACGAGAACGGCAAGATGAACCTCAACGTGAGCCAGGTGAGCGGCAGCCTGCTGGTGGTCTCCCAGTTCACCCTGGCGGCGGATACCGGCAAGGGGATGAGACCCAGCTTCTCCGGTGGCGCCCATCCCGCAGATGCCGAGCGACTCTATGAGTACTTCGTGGCCCGCGCCAGGGAGAGCGGCGTGCCGACCGAAACCGGCCGCTTCGCCGCCGACATGAAGGTCAGGTTGCTCAACGACGGCCCCGTCACCTTCTGGCTGCAGGTATAAGGGTGGCAGGCAGGGCAGGACGCGATGCCTGCACACTTCGCAGGTTCTTCACCCTGCCGGTGCTCGCCCGCCCTGGCCATGCTGACGGGTCGCGTGCAGGATGACGTTGCGGTAGCCGGGCACGTCGTGGACGTGGGTCGGGCCTATCCACTCCTCTGCCAGTCGCAGAGCCTGTGCCTGTTCGAGCCGGGTGCGGGGCAGCAGATTGATGATGAGGGTTCCGCTCAGGCGGCTGGCCAGCGCCTGATAGAGCGGGGCCTGGAACAGCAGCAGGGGGTTGCCGTCCTGGCTGAACAAATCCAGCAGCACCAGATCGTAGCTCTCCTGGCTCTGGTGCAGGAAGTGCAGCGCATCGGCGTGATGCAGCCGAGGCGAGCCCCCTGATGAGGGGAGAAAGAACTGCTGGAACAGGGTGAGTATCTCGGCATCCAGATCCACGCAGTCGTGGTGGGCATCGGGCCAGCGTGCCGCCAGGTGACGGGTGAGATCCCCTCCGCCCAGCCCCAGCTCCAGGATCCTGCTTGCCTGCTTTGGCAACTGCTCCGCGATGCTCCGTTGATGAGGCAGACAGAGGCGGGCCGGTTGGTGGAGGCTCATGGCGGATTGCACCACGCCGTCCATTTCCAGCCAGCGATGACGGGCATTTTCAAGCACCGAAACGCGGCGTTCGGGTTTGGCGCTGAGGTGCAATAAGTGATCGGCTTGGTACGCTTGCAGATTGAAGTCCATGAATTTGCACGGCAAGATGGCTTTCGACCAGTGTAACTCAAGGATGTTGTTATGTACCGGGTGGTCACCCCCCAAACGGCAGCCGAGCTGGATACCTACTACAGGCTGCGCCGGGAGAAATGGTTGCGTCAGTCCTTCCATCTGCCAGTCGGCGCACACTCAAGGATCGCTTTATGTACCGGGTAGTCACCCCAGAAACACCAGCGGAGCTGGATGCTTACTATCAGTTGCGCTGGGAACTACTGCGCAAACCCTTCAATCTGCCCCTTGGCTCCGAGCGTGACGAGTACGATACCGTCGCCATTCACCGGCTGATGCTCTCACCCGACGGAACGCCCATCGCCGTGGGTCGCCTCTTTGTGGGCGGCGATGAAGCCCAAATCCGCTTTATGGCGCTGCGACCCGAATTTCGCGGCCAGGGGCTGGGCGCCCGCATGGTGGAGGATCTCGAGCAGCTTGCCCGCGACGAGAAGGTGAAACGGCTGGTGATGAACGCCCGCCAGGAGGCGGTGGAGTTCTATCGCCGCTGCGGCTTCCTTGAGGTAGGGGAAGGCCCCGTCTCCTTCGGCCGCATCCCTCACCGCCAGATGATCAAGTCCCTGAGTCCCATGCAGACCATCCAGTACCGTCCGGAGTGGTGCCAGGATCTCACCACCCGCTGGTCGCGGGGTATTCCCATCAGCGAGAAGATGGGGGTGCACATCACCCACTACGATGGCCAGACCTTCCACCTCAAGGCCAACCTGGCGGCCAATCTCAACGTCCACGACACCATGTTCGCCGGCAGCATCTACAGCCAGTGCGTGCTGGCGGGCTGGGGTCTCATCTGGTTGCAGCTCAAGGAGGCAGGGCTGGGAGGGGATACCGTGCTGGCCGAGGGCAACATCAAGTATTACCGGCCGGTGAGCGAAGAACCGGAGGCGCGGGTGGCCCGGGAGGGCATGCCCGCCGTGCTCGAGCCGCTGAGGGGCGGAGAGTCCGCCAAATTCAGCCTGCGGGTGCAGCTGTTCAGCGGCCGCAAGCTGGCGGTGGAGTTTGTCGGTCAGTACGTGGTGCTGCCCATCAAGCGCGGCGCACGCTGATCCCTGATGTTCACAGCAACAAGGCCTCTTCGCGAGGCCTTGTTCGTTATTGGGCGGCGGGTGGCCGTGGGCGCCAGAGCGGGCCGCTTCGTCCCTGGGCGGGGTAGCGCACACCCGCCTCCCAGCCACAGGCGTCCTGTCCCGTGGGGAAACTCCAGCCCAGGTCGGGCGCATTGAGGGGGCCGCGCCAGCGGGCGAGCAGCTCGGCGCAGCGCCCCTTGTTCAGGACCCCGAGGTCGAGCTGCCACTGGTCTGCGGCCAGGTCGACACCCCCTTGCAGCGCCAGCAGGTGGGTGATGGTGGAGGCGCCACCTTGCTCGATCCGCACCTTGCCCTGCTCCGCCCTGGCATCCAGCCTGATCTGATAGAAGGGGGTGTCTCCGCGTTGCATCGCCAGCCACAGCGTCTGCGGTGTCAGATCGGGGGGGGTCTGCTCCCTGAACCAGTCATCCAGCAGGGGGTCGATGCCGACCTTGTCCCAGAAGGGATCCTTGCTCTCCAGGCTCAGGCTGCCCTGAAGGGTCCGGCGCCAGTTGGCCGTCTGCTCGCCGGGCTGCCCGTTGAGGTCGGCCTGCAGATCTGCCGCCAGATCCACCTTGCCCGCGAAGGAGACGGGGGAGTGCAGCAACTTGCCCCACTGCTCCAGATCCAGCTGCTTGCCATGCAACTGCAGGCGGCTCTCCTGCCCGGGCGTCCTGCCCCACTGGCCGCTCAGGTTGAGGGAGCCCTCGTCGGGCAGGGAGGTGACGAGGGTGTTGAGCTGCCAGGAGCTGGGGGTCAGCTCGCCATCCAGGGTGCCGTTGCGGGCACTGAGACCGTCCCACACCAGCTCGAACCACTTGCTCTCGATGCGGGCACGTCCCAGCAGGGGGCCTGGCTGGTTGCCCCGCAGGGCGAGATCGTTCAGGTAGAGTTGCCAGCCGGTCAGGGAGAGGGGCAGGGTGTCGTCGAAAGAGAGCACCTTGAGCTTGTCGAAGGCCAGTTTGCGGATGTCGATCTGTTGCGGGCGCCAGCCCTGCCAATCCTGCCACCACCCCTGGGGCAAGCTGATGTCCATGCCGCTCAGGGCCAGATCCTTCAGGACGAGCTTCTGCTGCTGGGTGTCGAGGGCCAGCTCGACGTTGAACTCCCCTTCGTATGCCTTGCCCCGCAGCTCGGCATCCAGCTGCCGGGGGGAGAAGGCGAGCTTGCCCTCGACGGCCTCAAGCTGGAACAGGCCGCGGCCCATGTCGCCCAGGGTGCCCGCCAGATAGCCGCTGGGCTGGCTGCCCGTCTGCCAGTCGAAGGCGGTGAGCTGGCCGTTGAAGTTGTTGAGGGAGAGCTCCTGATCGATGGCATTGATGCTCACCTGGGCAAGCTGACCCCTGTCCAGGGTGATGCGGCGCAGGGGGAACTCGCCAGTGGGGATGTCACCAAGCTCGAGGCGCATGGCGCGGGCCTTGAGATCGTGCAGTTGCAGGCTGCGCTCTGGCCAGTTCAGCACCATGCCGGTCTCGAGCAGGCCGTCGAACAGGTTGGTGGCCAGTCTGTCGGTGCTGAGCACCTGCCCCTCCAGCCGCCCCTTTAGGCTGAGACGGGCCAGGGTGAACATGGGGGTCTCCAGCTGGTTGATGCCCAGGGTGAGGTTGGCCTGGGGCTGGCGTCTTGGGTCGATCAGTTCCCAGTCACTCAGGGACGCACTGAGGCCGCGCAGGGTCAGGGCCTCGCTCTGCAGGTTCAGGTTGTCGATGGTGCTGTCGCTGATGGTGAGGGAGTGAACCGGCAGGCTTGGTAACTGGTTGGGGAGCGGCAGCTTGATGACGGGACGGATGAGGTCCAGGTGGGCGATGCGCACATCCCGGTTCAACCAGTCGATGTGCTCGATCTCCAGATAGAGTTTTTCCAGCTGTACCGCATCCCCATAGCGCACCTGTTCCGCCAGCAGGGTGTAGGGGTGCAGCGGATTGAACACCAGCCGGCCTATGGTGACGGGCACCCCGGTCTGCTGGCTGAGCCAGTTGGCGATGGGGCCTTTGGCACGCTCGGCATCGAACAGGCCGAGACCGACCCAGACAAAGAGCAGCAGGAAGGCAAGGGTGTAGAGCAGGCCGCGCAGCCAGGAATTCATCAGTGCTTTCCTCCTGTTTCTGTTGCTTGGTCAGGCATTCGAGTAGTGATCCCGTAGACCGAGCCTGCATCGTATCAAGGGTTCGACATGGCTCGGGTGTTTATCCATCAGGCAAGGTGACCCTCTTCTGCATCTGCCTTGGTCAAGCATTGGAGTAGTGGTCTCGCAGGCCCAGCCAGCGGCGGATCAGAGGCTCGACATGAGCCGGGTGTTTATCCATCAGGCAAGGTGACCCTCTTCTGCATCTGCCTTGGTCAAGCATTGGAGTAGTGGTCTCGCAGGCCCAGCCAGCGGCGGATCAGGGGCTCGACATGCGCCGGGTGTTTGTCCATCAGGAAGCGCGCCATCTTCTGCACCTGAGGGATGAGCGGCTGGTCGCGCACCAGATCGGCGATCTTGAGATCGGCCAGGCCGGTCTGGCGGGTACCGAGCAGCTCGCCTGGGCCGCGCAGTTCCAGATCCCGCTGGGCGATGAGAAAGCCGTCATTGGTTTCCCGCAGTACCCCGAGGCGGCTCTGGGCGGTCTTGGACAAGGGGGCATGATAGAGCAGCACGCAGTGAGAGGCCACCGACCCCCGCCCGACCCGGCCGCGGAGCTGGTGCAACTGGGCCAGCCCCAGCCGCTCCGGGTTTTCGATGATCATCAGGCTGGCATTGGGCACATCCACCCCCACCTCGATGACGGTGGTGGCGACCAGCAGTTGCAGTATGCCCGCCTTGAACTCCTCCATCACCCGCTGTTTCTCGACGGGGCGCATCCGGCCGTGTACCAGGCCGATGTGCAGGCCGGGCAGCAGGGTTTGCAGCTCGGCGGCAGTGTCTTCGGCGGCCTGGCACTCCAGCACCTCCGACTCCTCGATCAGGGTGCAGACCCAGTAGGCCTGTTTGCCCTCCTCGCAGGCGAGCCTCACCCGCTCGATCACGTCCTGGCGGCGACTGTCCGGCAGGGCGACCGTGGTGATGGGAGTGCGGCCCGGCGGCAGCTCGTCGATGATGGAGGTGTCGAGGTCGGCATAGGCGGTCATCGCCAGGGTGCGGGGGATGGGAGTGGCGGTCATGATGAGCTGATGGGGATGCACCCCTTCCCGCTCTCCTTTTTCTCGCAGGGCGAGGCGCTGATGCACCCCGAACCTGTGCTGTTCGTCGATGATGACCAGGGCGAGGCGCTGGAATACCACCTGCTCCTGGAAGATGGCGTGGGTGCCCACCACCATCTTGACGCTGCCGTCCGCGATGGCGGCCAGCGCCTCTTCCCGCGCCTTGCCCTTCTGCTTGCCCGCCAGCCAGCCCACCTTGATGCCGAGTGGCTCCAGCCACCTGGCGAAGTTGATGGCGTGCTGTTCCGCCAGCAGCTCGGTCGGGGCCATCAGCCCCACCTGGCAGCCGTTGCCGATGGCCTGCAGGGCGGCCAGCGCCGCGACCAGCGTTTTACCTGAGCCCACGTCCCCCTGCACCAGCCGCATCATGGGGTGGCTCTGTTGCAGATCCCTGGCTATCTCCGCCACCACCCGGCTCTGGGCGCCGGTGGGGGTGAACGGCAGGGCGCCGAGCAGCTGTTCGACCAGCTTGGGTGCGGGTTTGAGGGCGCGGGCGAGCTGGTTCTGAGCCTGGGCGCGTACCTTCAAGACCGAGAGGTTGTGGGCCAGCAGCTCTTCCAGTACCAGCCGCTGCTGTGCCGGGTGCTGGCCGCTCTCGAGCAGGGCCAGCGCCACCGAGGGAGGCGGGCGGTGCAGCAGCTTCAGGGCCGCGGCCAGATCGATCTGCTGGGGATAGAGGCCGGCAGGCAGCAGCTCCTCGACCCCGTAGAGGTCGAGCTGGGCCAGGGCCTGATCCGTGAGGCTGCGCAGGGTGAGCTGGCGCAGCCCCTCTGTGGTGGGGTAGACGGGGGTGAGGGCCTCTTCGGTCTGGCCGGCCTGCTCCTCGCCGAGCAGCTTGTACTCGGGGTGGGCCATCTCCAGGCCGTACTTGCCGGGACGGGTCTCGCCGAAGCAGCGGATAAGGCGGCCCTGGGCCAGGCTGTTTTTCTGGGCAGCGGTGAAATTGAAGAAGCGCAGGGTCAGGCTGCCGGTGCCGTCGCTGATACGGCACACCAGCATGCGGCGGCGCCCCATCACCAGCTGGGTGTCCTGGATCTCGCCCTCGACGGCACCGTGCAGGCCGGGCGGCAGATCGCCGATGGGCCACACCTGGGTGCGGTCCTCGTAGCGCAGGGGGAGGTGGAACAGCAGATCCTGCACCGTGGCCAGCCCCAGCCGCTCGAGTTTCTCCAGCATCTTGCTGCCGACACCCTTGAGGCTATCGAGAGAGATTTTATCCAATTTCATCAATTAGATGCCCGAAAACACTGTAAATATGTCCAGATGATAGGGGTTGTTGCGGCCTCGATGCAAGCCGCGTTGTGCCGTTCCGGGCTGGTGGGCAAGGGAGTGGGGGGAGGGTCATCCATGAAAAAGGCCTGCCGGAAACGGCAGGCCTTTTCACTGACGGGGCGCCCTGGCGGTCAGATGATGCGCTTGAGCAGGAGGTGAGCCTTGACCCTGTGGATCCGGGCCAGCAGCTTGCGCACCTGATCCGGGTAATCCTTGATCTGCTCTATCTGGTCGAAGTGACGGATGCGGCGGGTGTGGGCCAGGATGTTCTCCCGCTCCGCACTGAACTGCTCGCGCAGGTGATGGTGCTGGTCGTGTACCAGCAGGCCGTTCTCCAGATCCAGCGCCCAGGCTCGGGGATTGAGGTTGTTGCCGGTGAGCAGGGCCCACTCCTCATCCACGAAGATCCCCTTGAGGTGATAGGAGTTCTTCTCGCAGCACCAGAGCATGAGGTTGAGCCGGCCGTTGTCGATGTGGTGCTGGTTGCGCTCGGCAAACTTGCGCAGGTTGGTCTCGTAGAGATAGGGCAGACCGCCGATGGTGGAGAACTTCTCCTCCGGGGGGATGAAGAAGTCGTTGGCGGTCTTGTCGCCCACGACGATGGTCACCTTGCAGCCGCGTTTGAGCAGCGCCTCCACGTCCTTGTTCAACTCCTTGGGGGGGTTGAAGTAGGGGGTGCAGATGAAGATCTCCCGCTCGGTGGCCCGCACCAGGTTGCGGATCATCCGGTTGAGCTGGTTGCCCCGCTTGCCCAGGCCCACCATGGGGGTCACGGCGATCTCCCGATCGTTGGGCTGGATGCTCTCGAAGCGGTACTGGCAGAGGCGCAGACGCTGCTTGAAGCGGCGGATCGGTCCCTTGAGCTGCTTGGCGCCGGGGATGCCGGTGCGATCCAGCCGCTGGACGGCCTCGCTGCCGAGGAAGACGTCATCCACGTAGTTGACCATGCTGCGGGTCAGTGCCGGGCTGTGGATCTGGTGATAGCGATCGAAGCGGTAGCGCTCCTGCTGGTGCAGGTAGATGTCGTTGAGGCTGGCGCCGGAGTAAAGCAGGGTGTCGTCGAAGATGAAGCCCTTGAGGTGCAGCACCCCGAGCAGCTCGCGGCCCTTGACCGGCACGCCGTAGATCTCGATCTGGTGTTGGTGGCTGGCGGCCATGGCCTGGTACATCAGGTGGTTGCCCCCCTGCTTGCCCTTGCCGATCAGGCCGCGCTGGGCGCGGTGGAAGTCGACGAACACCTTGATGTCGAGAGAGGGATTGCGCTGCTTGGCGGCATAGAGGGCGGAGAGGATCTCCCGTCCCGCCTCGTCATCCTGCAGATAGAGCGCGATCAGATAGATGCGCTGGGTCGCATGGGCGATGAGCGACAGGATCCGGCTCTTGAAGTCTTTGGCGCTGCTGAGTATCTGGAACTGATCCGCGGCAACCGCGATCTGGGGTAAGCGGGTCAGCAACTGTCGATAATGTGCCGATGAATGCATAGAGAAGCCTGAAATCACGGGATGAAGCGTTCCACTCGGGGCGAAGAATAGGCAATTCTAGCAATCTGTGGCGATGGGCCCAAGCAAGAATCCGTAAAAAGTCGGTGCAATATCACATCGGGGCCGACGGATGCGGCCCCGATGTGTTTCCGTCAGAGGATGGCGCTGGCCGTGGCCACGATGAGGAAGGCGATGGTACCGAGCAGGGTCTCCATCACGGTCCAGGTCTTGAGGGTGGTCTTCTCGTCCATGTTGAGGAAGCGGCTGACCAGCCAGAAGCCGGAGTCATTGAAGTGGGAGAGCACGGTGGCGCCCCCGGCGATGGCGATGACGATGAAGGTCAGGTCCAGCTCGCTCAGGCCGGTGGTGGCGGCCACGGTCGGCGCCATCAGGGCGGCGGTGGTGGTCAGGGCCACGGTGGCGGAACCCTGGGCCACCCGCAGCGCGGCGGACACCAGGAAGGCCGCGAGGATCACCGGCATGCCGGTATCGGAGAGCACGTCGGCCAGCGCGGTGCCGATGCCGCTCGCCCGCAATACGCCGCCGAACATGCCGCCGGCACCGGTGACCAGGATGACGGCGCAGACCGGGGCCAGGGCGTCGTTGCAGAACTTCTCGAGCTGCACCTTGCCCTGGCTCTGGCGGAACATCCAGAGGGCGTACAGCACAGTGATGAGCAGGGCGACCGGAGTCTTGCCGACCATGCGCAGCACGTTGACCCAGTCCGCACCCTTGTCGATGACGCCCATGACGCTCAGGGTATTGAGGCCGGTATCCATGAAGATGAGCACCAGCGGCAGCAGCAGGATGGAGATCACCTGGCCGAAGCTCGGCGCCTTGTCGGAGAGCTGCTCGGCACTGGCAGTGAAGCTCGGGGGCAGGGGCAGCTCAAACTTCTTGCCGGACCAGAGCCCGAACAGGTAAGCACCCAGATACCAGGTGGGCAGCGCGACCAGCAGGCCCACGATGGTGAGCAGACCGATGTTGGCACCCAGCAGCTCGCTGGCGGCCACCGGGCCCGGGTGGGGCGGCAGGAAGGCGTGCATCACCGCAAAGGCACCGGCGGAGGGCAGGGCATACTTGAGGACGGAGCCGCCGAACTGCTTCGCCACGCTGAAGATGATGGGCAGCATGACGATGAGGCCGGCGTCAAAGAAGATCGGGAAGCCGAACAGCAGGGAGGCCACACCCAGCGCGAAGGGGGCGCGGTGGGAGCCGAAGCGGTTGATCAGGGTATCGGCCAGTACCTTGGCGCCCCCCGTCATCTCCAGGATCCTGCCTATCATGGCGCCGAGGCCGACCAGCAGCGCGACCGAGGCCAGGGTGCCGCCGAAACCGGTCAGCATGGTGGGGATCACCTGGTCATAGGTGACCCCGGTGGCCAGGGCCGTCAGCATGCTGACCAGGGTCAATGCCACGAAGGCATGTACCTTGAATCGCATGATCAGCACCAGCAACATGACAATGGCTCCGCCCGCTACCGAGAGCAGATAGGCGACATCGGGTGTGTTCATTGCTCCGTCCATAAAATTGTCCTCAAATGGTTCTAGTTGTTGTTCTGCACATTTCTGTGCTGCACTTCACATTGCGAAACGTTACCGGTAACATGTTACCGGTAACGTGGTAGCTTAGAACCCATCAGGCGAACGTTTTTTGAAAAGTGAGAGAGAGGTCAAATAATGGCGGGCAAGTGCATTATCGTGATGGGTGTGTGTGGCAGCGGCAAGTCCAGCATCGGCCTCAAGGTGGCCAATGCTCTGGGGGCCAAGTTCATCGACGGCGATGATCTGCACCCTCGCGCGAACATCCAGAAGATGGCGGCGGGCAACCCGCTCAACGATGAAGACAGGGCCCCCTGGCTGGAACGGATCCGCGATGCGGCCTACAGCCTGGAGCGCAAGAACGAGCTCGGCGTCATCGTCTGCTCGGCCCTCAAGAAGCAGTACCGCGACCAGATCCGCGAGGGCAACGACTCGGTGAGTTTCCTGTTTCTGGATGGCAGCCAGTCCCTCATTCTCGAACGGATGCGGGCACGGCAGGGCCACTTCATGCGCGAAGCCATGGTACAAAGCCAGTTTGATACCCTGGAGCGACCGGATGGCGAGCCCGGCGTGTTTCGCATCGATATCGACGGGACCTTCGAACAGGTGGTCGACCGTGCCGTCACCGCGCTGACGCAGGCGCAATGAGCCATGTCGCGCGCCCGGCTGCAGCCGACCGCGCCCGTATATAGAGTTGGAGAGAAAGCTATGACCCATCCCGTGATCACCCAGGTGACCAACCGCATCCGCGAGCGCAGCACCGCCCGCCGTGCCCGCTTCCTGGCCCGCATCCAGCGCCAGGCCGATCAGGGCAAGACCCGTGCCTCCCTCTCCTGCGGCAACCTGGCCCACGCCGTGGCCGCCTCGAGCTGTGACGAGAAGGGGCGGATCCTCGACATGACCCGCGCCAACGTGGCCATCGTCACCGCCTACAACGACATGCTGAGTGCCCATCAGCCCTATCAGGGCTACCCGGACATCATCAAGGGCGCCCTGGCCGAGCTCGGCCACAGCGCCCAGGTCGCCGGCGGCGTGCCCGCCATGTGCGACGGCGTGACCCAGGGTCAGCCGGGGATGGACATGTCCCTCTTCTCCCGGGATCTCATCGCCCAGGCCACCGCGGTCTCCCTCTCCCACAACACCTTCGACGCCACCCTGCTGCTCGGTATCTGCGACAAGATTGCCCCGGGCCAGATCATGGGGGCGCTTTCCCACGCCCACCTGCCCACCGCCTTCGTGCCTGCCGGCCCCATGGCGAGCGGCATCAGCAACGACGAGAAGGTAAAGGTGCGCCAGCAGTACGCTGCCGGTGAAGTGGGCCGCGACGCCCTGCTCAAGATGGAGTGCGGCGCCTACCACGCGGCGGGCACCTGCACCTTCTACGGCACCGCCAACACCAACCAGCTGGTGTTCGAAGCCATGGGCCTGATGCTGCCGGGCTCCGCCTTCGTGCATCCCCACAGCGAGCTGCGCCACGCCCTCACCGAGGAAGCGGCCCGCCGCATCAGCGCCATGATCCCGGGCTCCCCGGCCTATCGTCCCCTGAGTGCGGTGATCGACGAGCGCGCCCTGGTCAACGGCCTGGTGGCCCTGCTCGCCTCCGGCGGCAGCACCAACCACAGCATCCACATGGTGGTGCTGGCCCGCGCCGCCGG
>NZ_CAWMFQ010000386.1:73947-75402 GCF_963866995.1 Aeromonas sp. ZOR0002
TGGAGCTGACCTGGGACGACCTGAGCGATCTCTCCGACGTGGTGCCGCTCCTGGTGCGCATGTACCCGAACGGCCCGGCGGACGTCAACGCCTTCGAACAGGCGGGGGGCGTGCCCGGCCTGATGCGTCGTCTGGCCGAAGAGGGGCTGATCCACATGGATGCCACCCCGGTCTTCGGCGAGATGCAGGACTACCTTAGCCGTCCGGCACTGGTGGATGGCAAGCTGGTGTGGCAACCGGTGGGCGAGAGCGCGGATCCGAGCGTGCTCTCTCCCTCTGGCAGCGAGTTCCAGGCCACCGGCGGCACCAAGCTGCTGGCGGGCAACCTGGGCCGCGCCGTGGTCAAGGTATCCGCCGTCGCGCCCGAGTATCGGGTCATCGAGGCCCCGGCCCGGGTCTTCTCCTCCCAGCATGCGGTGGAGGCGGCTTACAAGGCCGGTGAGTTGAACCAGGACGCCGTCATCGTGGTGCGCCACAACGGCCCGGCCGCCAACGGCATGCCGGAGCTGCACAAGCTGATGCCGGTGCTTGGCAACCTGCAGAAGGCGGGTCACAAGGTGGCCCTGGTCACCGACGGCCGTCTCTCCGGCGCCTCCGGCAAGATCCCGGCCGCCATCCACGTCACCCCGGAAGCGCTGCACGGCGGGGCCATCGGCCTGCTCGCCGATGGCGACCTGCTGCGGGTGGATGCCGAGTCTGGCCGCCTCGACTGCCTGACCGATTTGAGCGGCCGTACCCAGGCCGAGATCGACCTCACCCTGGAACAAGAGGGGTGGGGCCGTGAACTGTTCAGCGTGATGCGTCGCGCGGTATCGAGCGCCGAGTGCGGCGCCACCATCTTTGACTAAGGAAGAGCTATGCAGAACTGGAAAGTGACCCCTGCCGAGGTGTTTGCCGCCTCCCCCCTGGTACCCGTGATGGTCATCAACGACCTGGAGCAGGCCCTGCCGATGGCCAAGGCCCTGCTGGATGGCGGCATCTCGGTGTTCGAGATCACCCTGCGCACCCCGGTGGCGCTGGACGCCATCGCCCTCATCGCCAAGGCGATGCCGGATGCCATGGCCGGTGCCGGTACCGTGCTCAACTGCGCGCAGTTTGATGCCGCCGTCGCTGCCGGTGCCCGCTTCGTCATCTCCCCGGGCATGACCCCGGCCCTGCTGGCCCACGCGGCCAAGAGCACGGCGCCGCTGATCCCGGGCGTGGCCACCCCGTCCGAGGTGATGCAGGCGCTGGAAGCAGGCTACGACCACCTCAAATTCTTCCCGGCCGAGGCGAACGGCGGCACCAAGGCACTCTCCGCCATCGCGGCGCCCCTGCCCCAGGTGAAATTCTGCCCCACCGGCGGCATCGGCCCGAAAAACGTGGCCGACTACCTGGCGCTGAAATGTGTGGCCACCGTCGGCGGCTCCTGGATGCTGCCGGCAGACGCCGTCAAGAGCGGCAACTGGGAGGAGG
>NZ_CAWMFQ010000387.1:0-40153 GCF_963866995.1 Aeromonas sp. ZOR0002
GCCCGCCGCCAGCAATAGAAGAAAAGGGAAAAGCCACAGCCACACGCGCGTTTTCATCACAAGATCCATGCAGTCAAAGAGAGAGGAAGAAGAGATAGCTTCATCAAGGATGGCACCATGTTACCCCCTGACTATGCCGTGACTATGTATAAATGTGACAAAACGTAACAGTCCGGTGAGAAGATCATCAAAAACGCATCTTGTCGGCACGCACGTCAGGGTTCTGCCTTACACTGATGCCGACTCTCGCCATCTTCCGGTACGCCCATGTCCATTCCCTCCCCCGCCTTTGCCAGATACCGATTGCAGTGGCTGCTGCTGGGCCTCGGCCTGCTGCTGTTGCTGCTCGCCCTGCAACATGCGTTTCGCCAGGTTACCGAGATCAACAAGCGTGACACCATCAACGCCGCGACCCAGCTCAGCAGCCAGCACCAGCGAATGGAAACCTTCCTCGAGGCCATGCGCGGCCAGGCGGAGGAGCGCCTGCGCAGCAATCCCCAGTCCGTGCTCTCTCGCCAGCTCTATCAGGCGCTGCAATCCGACGGGGAGCACGGCATCAACCTGGATCGCATCCCCGTCGATCTGCCCCCCGCCCTCATCGGCAACCTGACCGGGCAGGGCCCGCTGCCCCACGACGGCAGCGAGCGGCAAGCCAGAATACATCTCGCCCTCAGCCTCTCCCCCCTGCTCGCCACGGCCAGCAAGCTGCTGGACAGGGACGTGGCCTGGATCTACTTCACCGGTACGGACAATTTCATCTACCTCTATCCCTGGGTGCCATCCAGCCAGTTTCGCTTCGATCCCGTGATTTACAGCAAGGCCTACTGGCAGGAGGCGATGGCCAGGTATCCCCACCTGGAGCACGCCATGCTCTCGCGCCCCTACCAGGATTTTGCCGGACGGGGGCAGATGATCACCCTCTCCCAGCCCATTACCCAGGGAGGCCAGATCATTGGCCTGCTCAGCATCGACATCCAGACCGTCACGCTGGCGCAAACCCTGCACCGCCTCGCCCCCCGGATTGGTACCCTGTTCCTGCTCAACGCCCATCAGCAGATCCTCGCCAGCAGCCAGTCCGGTACCGCGCCGCCCCCGGTCAGGACGACGCAGTCAGCGGAATATGAGTGGCAACAGGGCGCCCTGCAGCTCGTCTATCCCATCCCGGAGACACCGCTCTCCCTCATCCATCGCATCCCGCTGCTGCCTCTGCTGCAGACGCTGTTGTGGCAATCGGCGACGGCGCTCATCACCATTCTCTGTCTGGTGGTGGCGACCGTCTCCAGCCTGCGTGCCCAGCGCCTCAACCGGCGCCTCAACTACCTGTCGCGCCACGATGCCCTGACCGGCGCCTTCAACCGCCACTACTTCGATGCCTTCGAACACCGCCAGGCCCTGGCAGGCCGCCAACGCATCGGCGCCATCATGTTTGACTGCGATCACTTCAAACAGGTCAACGACCGTTTCGGCCACGGGGTGGGCGATCAGGTCCTCATCCGTCTGGTGCAGCTCTGCCAGTCCCTGCTGACACGGGAGTGCCACCTGATCCGCTGGGGCGGCGAGGAGTTCCTGCTGCTCGTCGCCGATGAAGCGATCCCTCTGGCCCCCTTGGCCGAGCGGCTTCGTCTGTGCATAGCAGAGCATCCCTGGAGCGCCATCGCGGCCGAGCTGAAGGTGACCGTCAGCCTGGGCCACTGTCGTCAGTCACCGGCCATCTCCTTGCAGGAGGTGATCCGCCGCGCCGATATCGCCCTCTATCAGGCCAAGGCCAACGGCCGCAATCGCAGCGAAGCGTGGCGGGATGACGGACAGGAGAAGCCGGAGTAAGCTGGACTCCCACTTCATGTCAGGAGACGCAACTGTGTCACGAAAACCCCGTCTGGGATTGGCCCTGGGCAGCGGTGCGGCCCGAGGATGGGCCCACATCGGCATCATCCGTGCCCTGGAGCGACTGGGCGTCAAGCCGGATCTGGTGGCTGGCTGCTCCATCGGCAGCTTTGTCGGCGCCGCCTATGCCGCTGGTGAACTGGACAAGCTGGAGAGCTGGGTGCGCGGCTTCAGCCGCCTGCAGGTCATGGGGCTGCTCGATCCTGCCCTTTCCGGCGGCCTGTTTCGCGGTGACAAGGTGTTTGGCATCGCCGCCGGCCATCTGGGGGATCCCGCCATCGAAAGCCTGCCGCTGCCCTTTGCCTGCGTCGCCACCGAACTCGATACCGGCCGCGAGATCTGGTTGCAGGAAGGGCCGCTTCGCCAGTGCGTGCGCGCCTCCTGCGGCATGCCCGGCCTGCTCACCCCGACCCGGGTGGAGGATCGCTGGCTGGTGGACGGGGCCGTGGTCAACCCGGTCCCCATCTCCCTGGCCCGCGCCATGGGAGCCGAGGTGGTGATCGCCGTCAACCTCAACACCGACATGCACCAGCCTTGGACCGACGAACCGGACGAGCCGGTGCAGGGAGGGCTGCTCAGCCAGTGGTTGAACCGGGGCGAGCGCGAACCCAGTACCCCCGGCATGTGGGGGGTGATGACGGGCTCCATCAACATCATGCAGGAGCGCATCACCCGTGCCCGGATGGCCGGGGATCCCCCCGAGATCCAACTCTGCCCGCGCCTTGGCAACCTCTCCATCATGGATTTCCACCGCGCGAGCGACGCCATCAACGAAGGGGAAGCCTGTGTCGAGCGCAACCTGGAGCAGCTCAAGGAGGAGCTGTCACGACTCTGCCTGATATGAAGGCATATCGGGGTAAAAGACAAAAAGAGCGCCAATAGGCGCTTTTTTGTTTCGGGTTACGCGGCTCAGAACAGCCCCAGCCCCTTGAGCATCACCACCAGGATCAGCAGCGGCGACACATAGCGGATGATGAAAAACAAGGGCCTGAGGATGGGCAGCGCCAGCTTGCCTCCATTGGTCAGCGCCGTCGTCATCCGCTCGAAGCCCCAGACCCAGCCCACAAAGAGGCAGAGGAAGATGCCCCCAAGGGGCATCAGCACGTTGGAAGAGACGAAGTCGAACAGATCGAAGAAGGTTTTCCCGCCAACCTGCACATCCGCCAGCGTGCTGCTCGAGAGCGCACAGGTCGAGCCGACCGCCCCCAGCACCAGCAGGTTGATCAGGGTCGCCCTTGTGCGGCTCATGTGAAAGCGCTCGGAGAGCACCGAGACCGGCACCTCCAGGATGGAGAGCATGGCCCCGGTGGCTGCGATGGCGGAGAGCACGAAGAAGAGCACCATGAAGAGGTGTCCAAAGGGGATGCTGGCAAAGACCGCGGGTATGGTGATGAACAGCAGGGAGGGGCCTGCGCTCGGCTCGAAGCCAAAGGCAAACACCGCCGGGAAGATGGCGATCCCCGCCAGCATGGAGACGAAGAGATCCGCGCACATCACCCGTACCGTGGTGAGAGGGATGTGCTGATCATCGCGAAAATAGCTGCCATAGGTCATCATGCAGCCCATCCCGATGGAGAGCTTGAAGAACGCCAGCCCCATGGCTGTCAGCACGACGCCTGCGGTCACCTTGGAGAAATCCGGCGAGAACAGGAAATGCAGTCCTTCGCTCGCTCCGGGCAGAGTCAGGCTGCGCACGCCTATCACCAGCAGCAGGATGAAGAGCAGTGGCATCAACCGCTTGGTGACCGCTTCGATCCCCCTGGAGACCCCCATCAGCAAGATCCCCCCCATCAGGGCCAGCACCAGCCACTGCCAGAGCAGACTCTGCAAGGGATCCGTGATGAGTGAATTGAAGGCTGCACCCGTGACGGCGGGATCGGTGGAGAGGATCTCGCCGCTAGCCGCCTTGAAGATGTAGGCAAACACCCAGGCCGCCACCTCGGAGTAGAACGACATGATGAGGAAGGCCGCGCTCACCCCCATAGCGGCGATCAGCCACCAGGGTTGCCCCTTCGGGGCCAGCTTGATGAGCCCGCTGACCGCATCCGTCCTGGCCTCGCGTCCCAGCATGATCTCGGAGATCATCACCGGCAATCCCACCAGCAGGGTGGCGATGACATAGACCAGCAGAAAACCGGCGCCACCATTCTCACCGGTCAGATAGGGAAACTTCCAGATATTGCCGAGCCCGACGGCAGACCCCAGGGTCGCGGCCAGCACGCCAAAGGTGCTGGTAAACCCATCTCTGGCTTTGGTAATGGATTGGCTCATCGTTGTCTCGCTGTGTGGATCACCGCCTGAATTAAAAGGGTCGGAGTGTTCCGTGGATTAATCCAGCCCGACAAGATGATTTAGTGAAAATCGCCGCTAGCCGCACACAACGCATTATTTAATTAAATAATTTTCCATTTTGACAAATAAAAAATGCCGCCTCGAGGGCGGCATTTTTATCAAGGTTGAACTGAATCAAGCCTTGGCAATATCGTCCGGACCGATCTGGCCGATTTCGGCGACTTTCTTGTCAGCCAGCAGCCAGAGGGTGAACTTGTGCAGATCGGGGTGGTGGGCCAGGGCAACCAGGAAGGCGCCTCCGACTTCACGGTAACCCAGTTCATAGTTCTTCAGGGTGGTTGGGGGGACGCCCAGCAGATCGGCAAACTTGGGACGGCTCAGGCCTACCGCTTCGCGGATCTGACGGATCTTCTTGCCAACAGTTACGATATTTGAATTCATGTGTTCCATACTCCGTTCGGCGGATTGACTCCACCTTTATTTTTCGCGACGACTCGTAGTCAAGTGTATCAGTTTTGAACGGACTCGTTATGGTCGAGCCTCTATCTATAATCAGCGTCTTTCGACGACAACCCTTCACAAACCTCGGGGATGGTAATCGCTGCGTCGCCTCAGGTAAACAGTCTCGAAAAGAAACCTTTCTTGTTGCCCGGCCATCCCTCGTATAATTCGCCGGTTATTTCCAAGAGAGTCATCAGCATGGCATTTCCCGGCATCATTTCCCGTCTTCATTCCGACCCGGACTCCCTCCCCCGTCAGCTCGCCCAGGGTCTGCAGACCCGGGCCGAGGCGTTCTGGCTGCCCATTGCCATGCAGGGGGACGCCGCCACCGTGCTGGCGGCCCTCCCGGACAGCTGCAGCCTCTATCTTGAAGGCCAGACGACGCTTCCCCTGCGCAGCCACGACGGCGTCGTGGCAGAAAACGGCACCCTGGCACTGGGCAATGGTCATACGATGACGCTGGCCAGGGAGAAAGGCGATGGCGGCATCGTGCCGGAAGAAAGCCTCGCCGAGATGGCCCAATGGCTGGAAGCGGGTCATCGGCACTTCATCTGCTCTACCGCCGTCCAGCCCGTGGCGCGGGCCATCCTCAACATCTGGCCTCTCGATCCCTACCTCGCCCGTCACTTCTTGCTCAGTTTCACACCCTTGCTGTGCGAAGCAACTGAGGCTGACTATCTTGCTGTCCTCTCGGTCAGGGCGGGTGACGCCACCCCGCGGCACGCTTGGGCTGAGGCTTATATGAAGCTTGAGAAGAAACTGCATCGCGCCTACTTGGATCACTAATAAATCCCAAGAAACAGCCAGTTATCCCTACGACACAATTTGCCCCATCCCTTATCTGTGAGCTTGATCATGTTTTGAAATGGGCATAAAGTGCGCCACGTCATCGGAATGACGTCGGCTGTTCGTGGCGGAGTATGCATTGTCGACAGTGCAACCCGCGCACTTGTGCACCCAGATACGTGCCTCCTGGATGGATCTAGGATCCCTGTTCGCACCAACGTCGTTGGTCGACAGAGCCAGCAGCTTACATAAATTACAAAGTGCGAAGCACGTGAACAACGTGCCATCTCAACGAGGATTATTTTATGATGAAAATGGCTCCTTCCCTGATCGCCATCGCTATGGCCACCATGGGTGCAACTGCAGCTCACGCCGCTGACGACATCTACTTCGGCGCCGGTGTTGGTGCAACTCACTTCAACGGTCTGAACAAGATCGAAGGCGTGAACGTTGGCGAAGAAGATGCGGCTGCTGCCAATGCCTTCGTTGGTTACAACTTCAACGAATACTTCGGTTCCGAGCTGGGCTACCAGTACACCGGCCGTGGCAACACCGACGGCAACCGTTACGAGAGCCAGGGTGCCACCCTGTCCGGTATCGCTCGTCTGCCGCTGGGCAACGATTTCTCCCTGTTCGGTGAAGCTGGCGCCTACTGGGGCCACACCGACGGTCTGGGCACCAGCGATACCAAAGTATCCCCGCTGGCCGGTGCCGGTGTGACCTACAAGGTCAACGACGCGCTGGATCTGCAAGCTCGCTACCGCTACATGTGGGACGTGGCTGACCTGCACGCCGACAACGTACGCTACAAGTCCAACCAGAGCGTTGCGACCCTGGAAGCCGTTTACCACCCGTTCCGTACTTCCTACGTAGCGCCTGCTCCGGCCCCGGTTGTTGAAGAAGCACCGGCCCCGGCTCCGCAAATCGTTGAGAAGAACTTCGCCCTGAACTCCGACGTGCTGTTCGCCTTTGGCAAAGACAGCCTGAAGGCCGAAGGTGTGCAAGCCCTGAACGCTCTGTACCAGCAAATCGTTGAGTTCCAGCCGAAAGACGGCAACGCCGTTGTTGTTGGTTACACCGACCGTATCGGTTCCGACGCTTACAACCAGAAGCTGTCTGAAGCTCGTGCCCGCACCGTTGCCAACTTCCTGGTCAGCAAGGGTATGGCTGCCAGCAAGGTTGCCATCGAAGGTCGCGGCGAAGCCAACCCGGTCACCGGTACCAAGTGTGACGGCGTCAAGGCCAAGGCTCAGCTGATCTCCTGCCTGGCTCCGGACCGTCGCGTAGAAGTTCGCGTATCCGGCGTACAAGAAGTTCAAAAGTAATCTGACTTCGCTCAGGTAACGTAAAAAAGGGGATGCCACGGCATCCCCTTTTGCTGTCTCTCTCCTCCCCCCAGCGACACTCTCTGTCTCACCTTTTCTCCCCTTTACCCCCGTATTGCGGCCCCGCGACACCGGTGTCGGCGCTGCATATCTGTGCAGAAACTTGATCACGCTGATTCAAAAGAATACAGTAGCAACGCTTGTAAGACATTGGATGAACTATTAAAAGTGCTCAGTGCCCGGTTAGTTGTCCATGGAGAAACAGCTTCATGAGAATCCAGGTTTCCATCCATTTTTTATTCAAGCCGTCCGTGATCCGCTCACGGTGTCGCACATGAAGTGTCATCTGCGACCGGTATAACAAAGAGTGCGCAGTACGCCCATAGCACGGCAACTCAACGAGGATAAAACGATGAAAATGAAAATGGCACCAACCCTGATTGCTCTGGCCATTGCAGCCATGGGAACCACCACCGCTCAAGCGGCCGACGACTGGTACACGGGTATGGGTGCAGGTTGGGCCTATGGCCACGACCTGGATACCTTCGGCCAGGATGCTGACAAGGACGCCACCGCGCTCTCCCTGTTCGGCGGTTACAACTTCACCGAGAACTTTGCCGCCGAGCTCGGCTATCTCTATGCCGGCAAGGCTGGCGTCGATGGCGTCGACTTCAAAACCCAGGGTGCCACCCTGTCCGGTATCGCACGCCTGCCCATGAATGACATCTTCTCCGTCTTCGCCGAAGGGGGTGCCTATTTCAACCACGTCAACGGCAATGGCCAGAGCGACAACGGGACCTCGCCGCTGGCGGGTCTGGGTCTGACTGCCAAGCTCTCCGACCTTATCGACCTGCAGGCCCGCTACCGCTACATGTGGGATCTGGGTGACGATCAGAAAACCTGGAAAACCGACATGAGCGTCGCCACCCTGGAACTGGTGATGCACCCGAACCGCACCACCTATGTGGCACCAGCCCCGGCACCGGCTCCCGAGCCGGTTCCCGAGCCCGTCATGGTCGACAAGAACTTCTCCCTGAGCTCGGACGTGCTGTTTGCCTTTGGCAAATCCACCCTGAAGCCGGAAGGGGCTGCTGCGCTCAACACCCTGTATCAGCAGATCATCGACGTCCAGCCGAAAGATGGCAGCGCCGTGGTGGTGGGTTACACCGACCGCATCGGCTCCGATGCCTACAACCTGAAGCTGTCTGAAGCCCGTGCCCGCACCGTGGCCGACTTCCTGGTTGGCAAGGGTCTGCCGGCTGGCAAGGTATCCATCGAAGGTCGTGGTGAAGCCAACCCGGTCACCGGTACCCAGTGTGACGGCATCAAGGCCAAGGCTCAGCTGATCGCCTGCCTGGCACCGGATCGCCGCGTCGAAGTCCGCGTCACCGGCGTACAGGAAGTGCAGCAATAAGAGGTTGACCACCTGTTGCAAAAAGGGGCCATTCCGGCCCCTTCTTTAATGCCCGCACGGCACCACCAACGCGGGCCGCCCACCTACCTGCCCCACCGATTCTCCATACAGATGCGTCACTTAAATGGTTAAAGCGCTCACATCGCCTATACATAATGTTGGCTATACATAGCAAAGGGCTGGGAGCCCTATAACACCCAACATCGACGAGGATACGCGATGAACATAAGACTGAAACCTGTGTGGATTGCATTGGCACTGGCGACGAGTGCCGCCCAGGCGGCACCTGTTCACGACTGGTATGTGGGGGCTGGGGGTGGCTGGGCCTTTGCCCATGACATCGATGATTTCAGCAAGGACGTCGGCAAGGACGCAACCGCCATCAACGCCTTTGTCGGCTACAACTACAACGAGAATCTGGGGGCAGAGCTCGGCTACCTCTCCACCGGTGACTGGGATATTGCCGGCCAGGACTTCAACAGCAAGGGGGCCACCCTGTCGGTCATTGGCCGTTTGCCGCTGGGGGACATCTTCTCTGTCTTTGCCGAAGGGGGCGGTTATCTCTATCACGTCGACTCCGTCAACGGGGGAGATGACAATCTGGCTCCCCTGGCGGGTCTGGGCCTGACCGCCAGACTGAGCGACTGGGTAGACATCCAGACCCGCTACCGCTACATGGTGCGAGTCGGGGACGATCCTGACAACGATAAAGTGGGCAGCGGTACCAAACGCTGGGTCAGCGACATCAGTACCGCCACCATCGAGCTGGTACTTCACCCCAATCGCACCGTCGCCGCAGTGCCGGTGGCCGCGCCTCTGGTCGTGGCACCGCCGCCCCCGGCTCCCGAGCCGGTGGATCAGACCTTCAACCTGAGTTCGGATGTGCTGTTTGCCTTTGGCAAGGCGGAGCTCAAACCGGAGGGGATGCAGGCACTCGACGCCCTCTACCAGCAGATCGTCGACGTCAAACCCAAGGATGGCAACGCCATGGTGATGGGCTACACCGACCGCATCGGCTCGGATGCCAACAACCAGGCACTGTCGGAGGCCCGTGCAAGCACGGTCGCCAACTTCCTGATTGGCAAGGGGCTGCCCGCAGACAAGGTGAGCATCCAGGGCAACGGCGAGAGCAACCCGGTCACCGGCACCCAGTGTGATGCCATCAAGGCCAGGGCTGCCCTCATCGACTGCCTGGCCCCGGATCGCCGGGTCGAAATCCGGGTCACCGGTGTCAGCAATCCCGCCGAGCCCGCCCCCGCCGAGCAACCGGCACAATAACCTCCTCTTCCTTCACAGCCGTGCACAAAAAAGGGATGCCGAGGCATCCCTTCTGCATGTCTGTCCCCTTGGGATCAGAAGGAAGTACGACGATAGCGGCGGTACTCGGGACGCCAGAAGTTCGCCTCGATGGCCTGATCGATCACATCATCGGGGGTCTGCACCGCCTTGCCCTGCAACATGGCGGTCTTGGCCACCATCTTGGCGATGTAGCGGGAGACCTGATGGATGTCCGCCAGATCCGGCAGCAAGGAGCCCTCTTCCCCCTTCACCAGGGGTGAACAATCCGCCAGGGCACGGCTGGCCGACATCAGCATGGCATCGGTCACCCGGTTGGCACCGGAGGCGATCACCCCAAGGCCGATCCCCGGGAAGATGAAGGAGTTGTTGCACTGGGCGATGACGTAGCGCTTACCCTTGTACTCCACCGGTGCGAACGGGCTGCCGGTGGCGACCAGCACCTGGCCGTCGGTCCAGCGAATGAGATCCGCCGGGGTGGCTTCCACCCGGGAAGTGGGGTTGGAGAGCGGGAAGATGATGGGACGGGCACAGTGCTTGTGCATGGTCTTGACCACCTCTTCGGTAAACAGACCCGGCTGGCCGGAGACCCCGATCAGGATGTCCGGGCGACCGTGCTCCATCACCTCCAGCAGGGAGATGTTGTCCCCCACCGGCCACTCCTTGATCCGCTCGACCGGCTGGGAGAGTTTGCGCTGGAAGTCGAGCTGGTTGGGGATCTTGTCGGTGATGAGACCGAATCGATCCACCATGAAGACCCGGCCCCGCGCCTCGGCGTCGGTCAGCCCTTCGGCCTTCATCTGCGCCACGATCTGCTCGGCGATGCCACACCCGGCACTGCCCGCCCCGAGGAAGGCGACCCGCTTCTCGGAGAGCTTGGCACCGGAGGCCTTGCAGGCGGCGATGAGGCTGCCCAGGGTCACCGCGGCGGTCCCCTGAATGTCATCGTTGAAGCAGCACAGCTCATCCTTGTAGCGGTTGAGCAGCGGGGTGGCATTGCCCTGGGCGAAATCCTCGAACTGCAGCAGGATGTCCGGCCAGCGGCGCTTGACCGCCTGGATGAAGGCATCGACGAACTCGTCATACTCTTCGCCGGAGATGCGCGGATGGCGCCACCCCATGTAGAAGGGGTCGTTCAGCAGCTGCTGGTTGTTGGTGCCCACATCCAGCACCACCGGCAGGCAGTAGGCCGGGGAGATGCCGCCACAGGCGGTGTAGAGGGAGAGCTTGCCGATGGGAATGCCCATGCCGCCGATGCCCTGATCCCCGAGGCCCAGGATGCGTTCGCCGTCGGTGACCACGATCACCTTGACGTTCTGCTTGGTGGCGTTTTGCAGCATGTCATCGATCCTGTCCTTGTCCGGATAGGAGATAAAGAGGCCACGGGCGCGGCGATAGATGTTGGAGAACTCCTCGCACGCCTTGCCGACCGTCGGGGTGTAGATGACCGGCAGCATTTCGGTGAGGTGGTTGTTCAGCAGGCGGTAGAAGAGCGTTTCGTTGGTATCCTGGATGTTGCGCAAATAGATGTGCTTGTCCATGTCGTTGCCAAACGCCATGAACTGGCGATAGGCACGCTCTGCCTGCTCTTCGATGGTTTCGATGTTCTGGGGCAGCAGACCCTCCAGATTGAAGCTGCTGCGTTCTTCGCTGGTGAAGGCGCTGCCCTTGTTGAGCAACGGCGTCTCCAGCAGGGCTGGACCTGCGTAGGGAATGTAGAGGGGACGTTTCTGATTATTATCTTCAAACATGGATCTGTACCTTGACTGTGTGGCCCGTCGATCCTATGGACTTGAGCCAACAATTTCAAAGGGTTTGCACCTCCCTTGCGAAAGGTTTGCGACCCAGTCGACGAAAGGCCCCCGGAGTCTGACCCGTCAGGCGGCGAAAACGGTTGGCAAAGTTGGCGCCGTCGCTGTATCCGACCCGGGCCGCCAACTCGGCCAGCGGCCAGTTGGTGTAGAGCAGCAACTGGCGCGCCTTGTTCATGCGAAGCCCGGTGAGCCAGGCCATAGGGCCCATGCCGAACACCTGCTGGCAGAGCCGGTGCAGATGGGGCACCGAGCAGGCCATCTGGTCGGCCAGCAGGGCCACGCTCCAGGGCTCGTCCAGACGTGCCTCCACCCGCCGAAACAGCGCCTGTAGCCGCAGCTCCGGCGTGCCGCGCACCTCCCCCTGCAGGGTCCGCTCCAAGAGCGCCAGCAGCAGGCTCAGCAGCTGGGGCTGGAGCGGCGAACGTATTCCCTCCCCCTGCATCAGGCTGAGCAGGTGATAGAGCTGCTCCCCCTCCTCCCCCTGCCAGATGCGATGACCAAGCCGGTGCAGATGCTGCCAGCGCGGCACGTCGTCCAGCAGGATCCAGCTGGTATGCCAGGCTTCCCCCACCAGCCTGAGGCCCCCCGGCACGGCGGCCGGGAGAAAGACCAGGGCTCCCGCCGGGATGGGCTGCTCCCCGCCATCGGTGAGCAGGGCGCCCCCCTCGTCATGGCTCACCATCAGGATATGAAACTCCGGTCGGTTGCGGCGGATAAGGTAGTGCTCCCGTATCGTCGAGAGGCCGGTCAGGAAGACGCCCGCCTCCCCAAGCAGGGGCAGCCCTTCGCGTCCCAGCATCCGCTCTTCGCAGGCCGGGGCGATTTCCAGACACTCGCTGATAAATGGCATAGCACCTCAACAGGATAGTTTTGCACAAGAAAGCCGAGAGGGGCTCACAGTGAAGCCTCCCGATATCACCCCTATCATACGCACGACAAACCCTGATTTTTACCAACCCGGTTAACATAAATGAATTATTGGCAAGCGATTTTAAAACAAACCACCGATCGCGAGTTCATGACGCGACTGTGGCGACTGGCCCTGCCGGTTTCGCTGCAATCCATGATGTTCTCCCTGCTCGGCCTCATCGACATCATGATGGTGAGCCAGCTCGGCACCACGGCTGTGGCGGCGGTCGGCTTGGGCAACCGGGTCTTCTTCTTCAATCTGCTGGTGATAGCGGGGCTCTCTGGCGGGGTCTCGGTGTTGGCGGCACAATATTTCGGCCGTGGCGAGATGGCCGGGGTGCGCCGCTCCCTGGCCCTGGCCCTGGTGGGCGCCCTGGCGGTGAGCCTGCCCTTTGCCCTCGTCTATGTGTTCTCACCGGGCAGCGTGCTCGGGTTTGCCAGCCAGGAGCCCGCGCTGCGCGCGCTGGCCGACGAGTTCCTGATGATCACCGGCGCCACCATCCTCTGCACCGCCGTGGTGGTGCCCCTGGAGTCGGCCCTGCGCTCGGTGGGCAATGCCGCGGCGCCGACCCGTATCGGCATCATCGCCATCATCGCCAACGTCATCCTCAACTATGCCCTCATCTTCGGCCATTTCGGCGCCGAGGCCATGGGAGTAGCCGGCTCCGCCTGGGGCACCACCCTGTCGCGCCTGCTCCAGACCGCGCTGCTGCTTGCCTATGTGTGGCGTGCCGAGCCCCGCCTCATCCCGCGTAAGCAAGACTGGCTCGCCGCCTTCAGGCGCAAGGAGGTGGTGCGCTTCACCCTGATCGCCCTGCCGCTGTTGCTGCACGACGGGCTCTGGGCCTTCGGCATGCTGCTCTACGGCTTCCTCTACGCGCACCTCGGCACCGACGCCCTGGCCATCATGACCACCCTCGGCACGCTGGAGAGCATCCTCATCTCCCTCTTCTTCGGGCTGGCGGTGGCCTGCTCCACCCTGCTCGGTCACCGGCTCGGGGCAGAGGAGTATGACGAGGCCTGGCAGCACTCCCAGCTCTTCCTGCTGCTGGCCCCCGTCGGCGCCCTGCTGGTGGGGACCGCCGTCTGGCTGATGCAGGGCAGCCTGCTGCAATGGGTCGGCAACCTGCCGGGCGAGCTGATGACTGAGGCCGGCCAGGTGCTCGCCATCATGTGTCTGGGCATGCTGCTCAAGGTGTTCAACATGGTGGGGATCGTCGGGGTGCTGCGCTCGGGGGGGGACGTCAACTACAGCATCTTCATCGACATCGTCGGCATGTGGTGCATCGGCCTGCCGCTGGCCTGGGTGGCTGTCAGCCTGCTGGGCTGGCCCCTCTCTTGGGTGGTGGCGGTGGTCCTGCTGGAGGAGCTCTCCAAGGTGCTGCTGGTGCAGCGCCGCATTCGCCAGCGGCGCTGGCTGCGCAATCTGGTGCTGGGATAAGGGAAGAGCGCAAAGCGGGAAAATGCGGGGTCATATCAATGACAGAAAATCCCGCTTTGCAGTATGCTGGCCCCCTCTTCAATCAGAGGCGGGGTGCGCCGGCCATGCCGACCCTTGTGCCCCTGCCCAGTAGTCGTTTAAGGAGACGAGCATGCAACCACAAAAAGAGCGGATCACCGAGACTGCCCTGCTGGAGATGGCCAACAAGATCATTCGTGAACACGAGGACTTCATCCACGGCATGCGCGCTGACTCGGTGGAGCAGAAGGGGGACATTCTGGTGTTCAAGGGGGAGTTCTTCCTGGCAGAGGACGGCACCCCGACCGGCAAGACCATGGCGGTGTTCAACATGTTCAAGCTGCTGGCCCAGCAGCTCTCCGGCAAATACACCCTGGCCTGACGCCAGCCCCGTCATCACCGGATGCCGCCCTCAGGCGGCATCCGTTTTTGTGCGCCCTGCATCGCCCGCGGGTTTCCCTGCCTCGGCCACCACGCAGTTGCGACCCGCCATCTTGGCCATGTAGAGGCACTCGTCCGCCCGGTTGAGCAGATCCTCCACCCCCTCGCCACGCTGGGCCAGGGTCAGACCGATGCTCACCGTCACCTCCAGCAGTTCGTCGGAGGTGGGGCTCTTCACCAACCTCGCCTCCACCGCGACCCGCAGCCGCTCCGCCACCCGCTTGGCTTGTGCCAGATCCGTGCAACCGGGCAACAGGATGGCAAACTCCTCCCCGCCGTAACGCCCGAGCACCATGCCGGGCTCCAGTTGCTCCGACAGGGTGGCCGCCACCTCCTTGAGCACCGCATCCCCCGCCAGATGGCCGAAGGTGTCGTTGATGCGCTTGAAGCGGTCCAGATCCAGCAGCAGCACCGCGAAGGGGGCCTGTTTGCGGATCATGGCGGCCCTCGCCTTCTCGAGCTGCTTCATCAGCAGGCGGCGGTTCATCATGCCGGTCAGCTCGTCCGTGGTGGATTCCCGATAGAGTTGCAGCAGCATGTTGAGCTGGCCGCACTGCACCCAGGCGCTGGCGATGGCAAAGAGCCCCAGCAGCCAGACCTGGTTGAGGGTCTGCACGCTCCAAAGAGGCTGGCCCACCAGCAACCAGTTGCCCGCCAGCATGGTGGCCAGGATCCCCCCCGCCAGTTGCAGGCTGAGGGAGAGGGGAATGGGGAAGATGGCGAACAGGCTGATGAGCAGATAGGGGAAGGCCATGTAGCCCGCCTGCATCTCCTGATCCGCGCCGAAGCTGTGCAGGCAGATGAGGGAGAAGAGCATCATCACCGCCATCAGGTAGCCCAGCGCCAGCTTCATGCGCTCGCGCTTGAAGTGGATGAGATAGGAGAGGGGGATGAGGGGCGAGAGGGCCAGCAGGCAGAAGATCCTGACCTGGAACAGCGCCTCGAACTGGATGGCTGGCAGGGTCAGCCAGTCCACCAGGGCCCAGCTCGGGAGCCCCGCCATCAGCAGACAGGTGAGCAGCCGCAGCCGCACCGTCATGAAGCCCATCCGGGTCAGGGTAAAATCTTCGGAGTGGGCGCGGGCACTCCAGAACTCCGACAGCTTCAGCATCCAGAGTCTCCATCTTCGAACCGAGGGCTCATTCTACACCGTCCCCATCCTGATGCATCAGCCTCCCTCCCCTTTGTGAGGGATCGGTCTCACACAAACCGGCGGATCTTAATCGCCACAGGAAAACGTTTCAACCCATCAGGAAATAAACGAGTTTGCGCTCAATTAGCGCTGGAAAGCGCGATGCCAATCACTAAAATAGCGCCCAATTTTCTCCCCTCCCCCCACACATTCGAGGTATTTATGGAACAGGCTGCCGCCCCAAGCGCCATCCGAGAGACCCATCCCCCCAGGCGAGCCCACAGCGAACTGGTCTACGGCATCGAGGATGTCCCCCCCCTGCCCCAGACCCTGTTCGCCGCCCTGCAGCATATGCTCGCCATGTTTGTCGCCATCATCACCCCGCCCCTCACCATCGTCGTCATGAGCCGCTTCCTGCACCTGGTCAAACGGATCATCACCCCGCTGGTGACTGGCATCGTGGTATTGCTCATCGGCCTGACCCTCATCAAGGTAGGGCTCATCAGCATGGGGGGCGGCTATGGCGCCCTGGCGGACGGCAGCTTCGCCAGCCACACCAACCTCTTTCTCTCCCTGCTGGTGCTCGGCCTCATCGTGCTGATGCAGCGCAGTCGCAACCCCTGGCTGCGCCTCTCCGCCATCATGATCGCCATGCTGGCGGGCTATGCGGTGGCGCTGCTGCTGGGCAAGGTGGCAGCCCCCACCTTCGACGGCCCCCTGCTGATGGTGCCTATTCCGCTGCACTACGGGCTCGGCTTTGACTGGCAGTTGTTCGTGCCGCTCGCCATCATCTTCGTGGTGACGGCGCTCGAGGCCATCGGCGACATGACCGCCACCTCCGACATCTCCGGCGAGCCGCTGGAAGGGCCGGTCTACATGGCGCGGATCAAGGGGGGCGTGCTGGCCGACGGCGCCAACTCCATGCTGGCGGCGGTCTTCTCCACCTTCCCCATGTCCACCTTAGCCCAGAACAACGGCGTCATCCAGCTGACCGGGGTGGCCAGCCGCCATGTCGGCCTCTTCATCGCCGCCATGCTGGCCCTGCTCGGCCTGTTCCCGGCGGTGGCGAGCCTGGTGCAACAAATACCTGAACCCGTGCTCGGCGGCGCCACTATCGTCATGTTCGGCACCATCGCCGCCGCCGGGGTGCGCATCATCTCCCGCGAGGAGCTGGACCGCCGTGCCCTGATGATCCTGGCGGTGTCGCTCGCCATGGGTCTCGGAGTGGCCCAGGTGCCCGAGGTGCTGCAACACCTGCCGGAGCTGGCCAGGAGCGTGCTCTCCTACGGCGTCGCCACCGGCGGCCTCACCGCCATCATCTTGAACCTGCTGCTGCCCAAGCGCACCGCCGTACAGGCCTGACCCTCCGCCATCCTTGCACCAAAGCCCCGCCATGCGGGGCTTTACCTTGTTTGCCCCCGCGCGTACTGTGCTTGGCAGCCTCTGCCAAAGGATGCCTCTCATGCCTTATACCCTGCTGCCCCCGCCGCCCGCCCACCAGACACCCGACCAGATCCTGGCCGAGGAGCAGCGCTGGCTGCGGGAGTGCGCCGGTGACGGCGAGCCCAGGGCCCTCCTCTGGCAGGGCCCCCAATGCCTCATCGTCACCCGCAAGGACACCCGTTTGCCCCGCTACCAGGCCGCCTGCGAGCAGCTTGCCGCCGAGGGCTGGCCGGTGTTCGTGCGCGACAGCGGCGGCACCGCCGTGCCCCACGGCGCCGGCATCCTCAACCTCTCCCTCATGCTGCCTCGCACCACCACGGATCTGGCCCACTACTACCGGCTGCTGGGGGCGCCCCTGCTCGCCCTGCTGGAGGAACACGGTCTTGCGGGCAGCTACGACTTCGTACCCGGCTCGTTTTGCGACGGCCAGTACAACCTGGTGATCGGGGGGCGCAAGGTGACCGGCACCGCCCAGCGCTGGCTGGCGCCGGGCCGGGATCACGACGGCGCCGTGCTGGCCCAGGCCATGCTGCTGGTGGCGGGGGATGTGGACGAGGGCACCCGGATGGCGAGCCGCTTCTACGAACTGGCCGGGGGCGAGCTGCGCTTTGCTCCGGGCACCTCCACCACCCTGGCCCACGCCATTGGCTGGCAGGGGGAGGAGGCGGCCCTGGTGAGCCGGGTGAGCGAAGCGCTGGCGCAGCGGCTCACCGGAGATATTCCCTCCCCCTGACCCCCTGGGGGCAACAAGCGCTGCCATTCATTGCGTAAAATGCAAAAAAGCCACGATGAGCGTCGTGGCTTTTGCGTATTTCGCACAGATATTGTCAGAAGATCCGGGATCAAGCCACGGGTTTTGCCATCCCAGCCCGGATCCCGGTTGACACCATGGACAGGGGCCAGGTGACAGGGCTTCCCGCAGGCCCGCTTCTCATCAGGCCGTCTGCGGCTCGGGCTCGGATTCCGTATCCCGGTCCCGGCTGAAGTAGGCGCGGGTCTCGGCAATCACCACGTGGCGCAGGCCGATGAGGCCGATGAGGTTGGGCACCGCCATCAGGCCGTTGACGATGTCGGCCAAGAGCCAGATCAGGTCCAGATGGAGGAAGGCACCGCTCGCCACCAGCACCAGATAGATGAGGCGGTAGGGTTTGATCGCCCTCACCCCGAACAGGTACTCGGTGCAGCGCTCGCCGTAGTAGTTCCAGCCAAGGATGGTGGTAAAGGCGAAGAACAACAGGCCGATGCTCACCAGATACTGGCCCACATGGGCATCCAGCCCCTGGGCAAAGGCCAGACTGGTCATGGCCGCACCGCTCACATCGCCGCTCCACACCCCGGTCACCACCAGCGTCAGGCCGGTCATGGTACAGATGATGAGGGTGTCGATGAAGGTGCCGGTCATGGAGACCAGCCCCTGCTCCACGCAGGAATCGGTCTTGGCCGCCGCCGCCGCGATGGGGGCCGAGCCCAGGCCCGACTCGTTGGAGAAGACCCCGCGCGCCACCCCGGACTGGATCGCCAGCATGATGCCGGCGCCGACGAAGCCGCCGGTGGCCGCATGGCCGGTGAAGGCGCTTCCGATCACCAGCATGACCGCATCGGGCAGGGCGCCTGCATTGTTCACCAGCACCCCGGCACAGGCGACGATATAGAAGATGGCCATGAAAGGCACCACCTTGCTCGACACACTGGAGATGGACTGGATACCCCCCAGGGTCACCAGCGCCACGATCAGGGTCAGCACCACGGCGGTCACTTCACGGGGTACCGAGAAGGAGAGGCTCATGGCATCACTGATGGCGTTGACCTGGGGGAAGGTACCGATGCCGAAAAAGGCGACGCCGATGCCGAACAGGGCAAACAGCTTGGCCAGCGGCCTGGAGCCGAGCCCCTTCTCCAGATAGTACATGGGGCCACCCGCCATCTGGCCGTTGGCGTCCTGCTGGCGATATTTCACCGCCAGCAGGCACTCGGCGTACTTGGTGGCCATGCCGAACAGGGCAGCCATCCACATCCAGAACAGGGCGCCGGGGCCGCCCAGCTTGATGGCGGTGGCGACCCCGACGATGTTGCCGGTGCCGATGGTGGCGGAGAGGGCGGTGCACAGGGCACCAAAGCTGGAAACATCCCCCTGCTTGCCCTGCCCCTGATCGCGGCCAAAGACCAGCTTGAGGGCCAGCGGCAAACGCACGATCTGAAGCAGACCCAATCGCCAGGTGAGATAGATACCGGTCCCGACCAGCAGGATCAGCAGGGGGGGACCCCAGATAAAGCTATCGATGGCGGCGAGCGCCGATTGAATTGATGACATGCATCCTCCTTAAAAAACAACGATTAAGGAGGAGAAGGATGATCTTCCCATAGGTGTCGCGATCAACCAGAGGCGATCGGATGCGGGCCAAAAACGTGTTCACACTCTTGCTGCGAGGCCGTGATCAAGGCTCATGCGCTGCTCGAAAGCCTCATGTATTTACATACACTCCGGTTCCTGCGCTGCTCTTTACCTTGCTGACGACCTCTCGTGACAGACCGTGAACAGTTCCAAGCTCAGGTACAACCATCCCATCCCCTCTGTCCTTTTGCCTGAGAGTTTCCGGCGCCAGATTGCGATGCAATCACGGTGCCTTGCTCCTTCGGCGCCCGATTCAACGGGTCTCTCCAGAGTATCGTCCAGTAGCAGTCCACACCGGTTGCCCGGTACCTGAAAGATTCACTTCTTCGGTGGATGGTTGCCCATCGCTCTCCTGCTACCTTCATCCGAACTAGTTTGGATCAGGAAGCGGGCATGGTAATCCAAAAAATGTGAGCTGTCTCGCACTCCCTGGCCCCGGCGCCCCCTTTTTACCTGGCCGCAACCCCCAGGCCTGATGTTATTAGTTCGTTAACTATCAACAGCTTATCAAGCTCCCTTCGGAGGTGCTCCCCATCACGGCCCTGATCGCTCCCCGTATCAAGAGCCTGTTTCGTCTCGACCAGAAAAACTTGCCGACATATCCAATCAAAATGCTTGCACACAAACTCAATAAGCCGATAATCCCGCGCATAACTAAGCACTTTGCAAGGGAGTTATGCAATGTGCCTGGTGGGTCCCTCCGGACCGCTCGCCTGAGCCGGCCGTCGCCGGTTCAATCGCATATGGCTTGGGCATATCACGCCCCCTAAGGACTATCAAAAGAGAATGAACGAGACCCTGGTCGCACAAGATTACCGTCAGTTGGTTGAACAATTCGGCTCCCCCCTGCTGCTGCTCGACAAGGCAGCCGTCCGCAAACAGTATCGGGCCCTGGCGGCCGCCCTGCCCGATGTGCGCTTGCATTATGCACTCAAGCCCCTGCCCCACGAGGCGGTGGTCTCTGTCTTGAAGGAAGAGGGGGCCTGTTTCGATCTGGCCACCAATGGCGAAGTGGATCTGGTGCGCAGCCAAGGGGTTCGCCCGGGACGCTGCATCCATACCCATCCCATCAAGCGTGACAGCGACATCCGTTATGCCCTGGAATTCGGCTGTACCGTGTTTGTCTATGACAACCCGCTGGAGCTGGAAAAGTTCCTGCCCTACAAGGATGAAGTGAAACTGCTGCTGCGGGTCAGCTTCCCGAACCCCGAGACCAAGGTCGATCTCTCCAAGAAGTTCGGCTGTACCCCGGAGCAGGCACTGCCGTTGCTGCAACTGGCCCAGGCCAAGGGGATCAAGGTGATGGGGCTGTCGTTCCACGTCGGCTCCCAGGTGCCCCACGCCCGTCGCCACGTGCAGGCCATCGACGCCTGCCGCGAGATCATGGAGCAGGCCTGGGAGCTCGGGCTCAAGCCCTGGGTGCTGGACATCGGCGGCGGCTTCCCGGTGGACTATGACGGCGGCGAGTTCGACATCGACGGTTTCTGCGCCCCGATCCGCGAGGCCCTGGCCAAGCTGCCCGCCACGGTACAGAAGATTGCCGAGCCGGGCCGCTTCATCAGCGCGCCGGCCATGACCTCGGTCTCCAGCGTGATGGGCAAGGCCCACCGCGGCGACAAGATCTGGTACTACCTGGATGACGGTCTCTACGGCAGCTACAACGGCCAGCTCTACGACCACGTTACCTACCCGGTGAGCACGCCCTATGCCCACGGCGAACTGCACAATGCGGTGCTCTCCGGCCCCACCTGCGACAGCGTGGACGTCATCCGCGACAGCATCATGCTGCCGGATCTCGAGATCGGCGAGCTGGTGGTGGGTCGGGTGATGGGGGCCTACACCTGGGCCTCCGCGTCCACCTTCAACTTCTTCCCCAAGGCGAGCATCCTGATCCTGGACAGCGCCCAGAAGCAGAAGCTGGTTGCCGTGGCCTGAGACCAGGACCCGCGCACAAAAAAGAGGGGACGCCGCGGCGTCCCCTCTTTCATTTCATCACCAGACTAGATGAACTGGCTGGTCAGCAGCCAGCCGGTGTAGGCGACGAAGCAGGCGAGCAGCACGCCCCCCTCCAGCCGGTTGATGCGCCCCTGCCCCTTGCGGCCCAGACACATCACCAGCAGCAACAGGGTCAGCCCCATCATGATGCTCCAGTCGCGGGAAAGCACTTCGGGCGCCACCTCGAGCGGGTGGATGCCAGCGGCGATGCCCACCACGGCCAGGGTGTTGAACAGGTTGGAACCCAGCACGTTGCCAAGGGCCAGATCGTGCTCGTTCTTACGGATGGCGATGAGGGACGATGCCAGCTCCGGCAGGGAGGTCCCCACCGCGACTATGGTCAGGCCAATCACCAGATCGCTGATGCCAAAGCCCTGGGCGATGGTCACCGCCCCCCACACCAGCAGACGGGAAGCCCCGATCAGCAGCACCAGGCCGACGATGAGCCAGAGGATGGCGCTCTTGAGAGACATACCCTCGGAGACGATGTCCTCCTCGGTATCCGTATCCAGCGCATCCCCCTTGCCGTTCATGCCGGCCCAGATGGACCAGCCCATCAGCACTGCGAACACGGCCCCCAGAATGGCGGCATCCATCCGGCCCAGATTGCCATCGATGAGCAGGGCGCCGGAGAGCAGGGTGATGCCGAGCAGGATGGGGATCTCCTTGCGCACCACCTGGGAGGCGACGGCGATGGGGCTGATCAGGGCGGTCAGACCCAGGATCAGGGCAATATTGGTGATGTTGGAGCCATAGGCATTGCCGAGCGCGAGCCCGGGATTGCCCTGGGAAGCCGCCAGCGCGGAGACCACCATCTCGGGGGCCGAGGTACCAAAACCGATGATCACCATGCCGATCAGCAGCGGCGGCATACCGGCGTAACGGGCGGTGGCGGCGGCGCCGTCCACGAACTTGTCGGCACTCCAGACCAGCAACGCCAGTCCGACAATCAGGGCAACAAAAGCCAGGGTCATATTGTTCTATCTCATCCACGGCAAACACGAGAGCCAGGCAAGTGCCTGGCTCCATCCAAACGCGGCCTCAGTGTAACGGGGCCGCTTGCTATTTCAAGGTGTAATCAAACGCCGATTAATCTTTCACAGCGCCGCCAGCAGGCTCTGGGCATCCGACACCTCGAACTTGCCCGGCGCCTCCACGAAGAGCCGCTCCACCACACCATCGTTGGCGATGAGCGCGAAACGCTGGGCCCGCACGCCGCCGAAGGCCCCGGTCTCCTTGGCAAGACCCAGTGCCCGGGTCCAGCTGCCGTCGCCGTCCGCCAGCATGGTGATGTCAGCGGCGTTCTGTGCCTCCTGCCACGCCTTCATCACGAAGGCGTCGTTGACCGACAGACAGCACAGTTCCACCCCCTTGGCCCTGAACTGATCGGCCAGCACCACGTAGCCCGGCAGGTGGGCGTTGGAGCAGGTGGGGGTGAAGGCGCCGGGCACCGCAAAGAGCACCACCCGCTTGTCGGCAAACAGGGCCTGGGTATCCTTCACCTGCTTGCCCTCGGCGGTGATAAAGGTAAATTCCCCTGCGGGCAGGGATTGACCGACCGTGATCATGATGACGCATCCTTCTGTGGTTCAAAGAGGCCCAGTCTACCCCATTCCACCAGAAGGCGAAGGGGTCCATCGAGCAGCAACAAAGCGATCGGGGGCGAACGCCTGTCGCCCCTATTTCTGGCCTGATGGCAGGCGCCTTGCCTGCCAGGTGGCGATGGCGAGCAGGGAGTCAGGCGTGAACTCGTCCGCCCGATCGGCTATCTCGCCCAGGCTCATCCAGTGCACCTCGCTCACCTCTTCGGCCTGCAGTTGCAGCGGCCCCTGATAGTGACAGCTGAACAGGCCGCCCCAGACCTGGTAGCGGCTGCCGCTCGCCTCCCCTTCGGCATAGAAGGTGCCGTAATCCTGCAGGGGCACGTCGCGGATCCCCAGCTCCTCGGCCAGCTCCCGCCGGGCGGAAAGGGCCATGGCCTCCCCCGTGGTCACCACGCCACCGGCGCAGGCATCCAGCATGCCGGGGCAAAAATCCTTGCTCGGGGTGCGCCGCTGCACCAGGATGCGCTCACCCTCATCCAGCACCAGGATGTAGCTGGCACGATGGCGCAGGTTTTCCTGACGCACCCTGGCGCGCTCGGCCACCCCGATCACCCTGTCCTGCTCGTCTACTATGTCCACCCACTCCACGTGCGGCACCTTTGTCATGTCTGCAATGGCCGCAGTATATCGGGCCCCGGACCCGGACTCTCACTACTTTTTCAACGCCGGGGCTGCACGCCAATCGATCACAAGACAGATTCATACAAATCTTTATCAAGTGTCACATCAGTGTCACGGTCCGTCGGCATAGTGTGCCCTGTCCAAACAACAGGGTCTCTTGCCATGAAGGTGTTCAAGCAGTGGTCTCCCCGTCGAATAGCTCGCTATATCAAGAGCTTCCATCATGGAAGTTTCATGGTTGAAGCACTGGGGCGGTTTGAGTTTCAAGGGGGGATCATCGATGTGAAGCCGTTGAGCTGTCATCAGGCGCTGAGCCTGGCCCGGCAGATCAACCTGGCCGTGCGCGATCTGCGCACCACCACCCTGTTGCCGGGCTGACATACTCCTTTCTGTCTGTCGTCGACTTCCATGTACACATTTGCCCGCCGCTCATTCGAGCGTGCGGGCTGTTTTTCTGAAGGTTGTGCCCTGCCTCAGTGCTGCAGGATCTGGGAGAGGAAGAGCTTGGTCCGATCGGACTGGGGGTTGTCAAAGAACTGATCCGGCACGTTCTCTTCGATGATCTGGCCCCGGTCCATGAAGATCACCCTGTCCGCCACCTGCTTGGCAAACCCCATCTCGTGGGTGACGCAGAGCATGGTCATCCCCTCGTGGGCCAGCTCCACCATCACATCCAGCACCTCCCGCACCATCTCGGGATCCAGCGCAGACGTCGGCTCGTCAAACAGCATGACCTGGGGATTCATGCACAGACTGCGGGCGATGGCGACCCGCTGCTGCTGGCCACCGGAGAGCTGCCCCGGATACTTGAGCGCCTGTTCGGGGATCCGCACCCGGCGCAGGAAGTTCATGGCGATCTCCTCGGCCTCCTTGCGCGGCAACTGCTTGACCCAGATGGGCGCCAGGCAACAGTTCTCCAGCACGGTCAGATGGGGGAAGAGGTTGAAGTGCTGGAACACCATGCCCACCTCCCGGCGCACCATTTCGATGTTCTTGAGATCCGAGGTCAGGGCCGTGCCCTTGACCAGGATATCTCCGCTCTGGTGCTCTTCCAGCCGGTTGATGCAGCGGATCATGGTGGACTTGCCAGACCCCGATGGCCCGCAGATGACGATCTTCTCCCCTCTGCCCACCTGCAGGTTGATGTTGCGCAGCACGTGAAACTCACCGTACCACTTGTTGACCTCTTTCAGTTCGACAACTGCGTCCGTTTTCATATCAGAACGACTCCTAATGCTTGTGACCCGTGTTGAGTTTGCGCTCCAGATAGATGGAGTAGCGGGACATGCCAAAACAGAACATCCAGAAGATCATGGCGATAAAGACATAAGCTTCGGTGGAATACCCCAGCCAGGCCGGATCCGCCAGGGCCACCTTGGAGATGGCCAGCAGATCGAACAGCCCGATGATCAGCACCAGGCTGGTGTCCTTGAACAGGGAAATAAAGGTGTTCACCAGGGAAGGAATGGTGATCTTGAGGGCCTGGGGCATGATGATGAGGCCCATCACCTTCCAGTAGGAGAGCCCCAGGGCATCCCCCGCCTCATATTGCCCCTTGGGGATCGCCTGCAGCCCCCCTCTCACCACCTCGGCCACATAGGCCGCCTGGAACAGGATGATGCCGATGAGCGCCCGCAGCAGCTTGTCGAGCTCCACCTCGGTACTCATGAACAGTGGCAGCATCACGGACGCCATGAAGAGCACAGTAATGAGCGGCACCGCCCTCCAGAACTCGATGTAGACGGTACAGAGGCTGGAGATGACCGGCATGTGGGAGCGACGCCCCAGTGCCAGCAGGATGCCGAACGGCAGTGCTACCACTATGCCCACCACCGCCAGCACCAGGGTGAGCATCAGCCCGCCCCAGCGGTTCGTTTCCACCACCTCCAGCCCCGCTCCCCCATGGATGAGGAAGAAGGCGATGACAGGGAACACCAGCAGGGTGAAGAGCGCCAGCCACCCCTTGCGCGGGGTTTTTGGCCAGATGAGCAAGGCCAGCAGCGCCGCCAGACCGGCGAAGGTCAGGTTGATGCGCCAGTACTGATCGGCCGGGTAGAAGCCATAGAGATACTGCCCCAGCCGGCTCTCGATGAAGATCCAGCAAGCACCGCCCTGGACGCAGGCCTCGCGACTGCTCCCCTGCCAGGTGGCAGAGAACAGCGCCCAGTCCAGTGCAGACCAGATGAGTGGCAGCAACAGATAGGCCAGCACCAGGGTCAGCAGGCCGTTCCACCAGTTGGGGAAAAGGTTCTGCCTGATCCAGGCGAGCGGCCCCCGACGGTGGTTGGGAGGCGGCAGCGCCTCCTGCAATTCATTCACGAACATGACAGCTCCCTAGCGCTCAACCAGCGTCATTCTGCGGTTGTAGATGTTCATCAGCACCGAGGTGGTGATACTGATGACGAGATAGACCCCCATGGTCATGGCGATGACCTCGATGGCCTGCCCTGTCTGGTTGAGAGTCGTCCCCATGAACACCGAGACCAGATCCGGGTAGCCGATGGCGGTCGCCAGGGAGGAGTTCTTGGTGAGGTTCAGATACTGGCTGGTCAAGGGAGGAATGATGACCCGCATGGCCTGGGGAATGATCACCAGCCGCAGCGTCTTGGTGGGCGAGAGCCCGAGGGCGGAAGCTGCCTCAGTCTGCCCCTTGCTGATGGCCAGTATGCCGGATCGCACTATCTCGGCGATGAAGGCCGCCGTATAGATGGTGAGCGCCAGCAAGAGGGCCGCGAGCTCCGGCAGCACCGTCAGCCCCCCCCGGAAATTGAACCCTTGCAGCGCAGGCACGCTCCAGCTGAGCGGGCTGCCCGCCAGCAGGAAGGTGATGCCCGGGAGCAGCATGACCAGGGCGGCCACACAGCGCCAGAACGGGAAGATCCTGCCGGTCAGGGCCTGACGGCGGCGAGCCCAGCGGCCCAGCCCCCAGCTCAGCAGCACCGCCAGCACCAGTGCCCAGAGCACGTAGCCGAATCCCTCTTCGAACAGGGGCTTGGGCAGATAGAAGCCCCGCACGTTGAGGAAGGCGAGCCCGCCTATATCCACGCTCTGACGCGGGGAAGGCAGGGTACGCAGCACCGAGAAGTACCAGAAGAAGATCTGCAGCAGCAGCGGGATGTTGCGAAACGTCTCTATGTAGACGGCCGCTATCTTGGCCACCAGCCAGTTGCGCGACAGGCGCGCGACCCCGAGTGCGAACCCGAGCAGGGTGGCAAACAGGATGCCGAGCACGGAGACCAGCAGGGTGTTGAGCAGGCCCACCACGAAGGTGCGACCGAAGGTATAGGTCTCGTCGTAGGGGATGAGGCTCTGCAAGATGCCGAAACCGGCCGTGTTGCCCAGAAAATCAAAGCCTGTGGTGATGCCACGGGTGGCCAGATTGGTCAGGGCATTGTTGACGATGTAGAACAGAAACCCGATAACCGCCGCGATGGCCAGGCACTGGAAGAGCAGCGCCCGCACCTTGGCGTCATACCACCAGCGGCCCTGTTCTTTCCTATGGTTTGATGCGTGTAACGCCATGAGGATGACTCCGACAAAGCCAGGGAAAACATGGGGGGCCAGGCCCCCCGGTGACTGTCGACTCAGCGGATGGGTGGCGCGTACATCAGACCGCCCTTGTTCCAGAGGGCATTGATGCCGCGATCAATCTTGAGGGGGGAGCCGGCACCGACGTTGCGATCGAAGGATTCACCGTAGTTGCCGACCTGTTTGACGATGTTGTAGGCCCATTTGTCATCCAGCCCCAGCACAGTCCCTTTGGGCTCTTCCAGCCCCAGCAGGCGACGGATGTCAGGGTTGGTGGATTTGAGCATCTCGTCCACGTTGGCAGAGGTGACCCCGGCCTCCTCAGCATTGAGCATGGCGTTGAGGCTCCAGCGCACCACCTTGAACCACTGATCGTCACCCTGACGCACGGCTGGGCCCAGCGGCTCCTTGGAGATGACCTCCGGCAGCACCACGGCTTCCTCTGGCTTGGTGAGCTTGATCTTGAGGGCATAGAGCTGGGACTGATCCGAGGTCAGCACGTCACAGCGGCCGGCTTCGAAGCCCTTGACGGTCTGATCCGAGGTATCGAACACCACTGGGGTGTACTTCATGCCGCCATTGGCGCGGAAATAATCGGCCAAGTTGAGCTCGGTGGTGGTGCCGGACTGGATGCAGACGGCGGCACCGTCAAGCTCCTTGGCGCTCTTGACCCCGAGGGACTGCTTGACCAGGAACCCCTGCCCGTCGTAGTAGTTCACCCCGGCGAACGTGAGGCCCAGCGACCCATCCCGGGTCAGGGTCCAGGTGGTATTGCGCGAGAGCAGATCCACTTCCCCGGACTGCAGGGCGGTAAAGCGCTCCTTGGCGGTGAGGGAGACATACTTGACCTTGCTGGCGTCCCCCAGTACCGCGGCGGCCACGGCGCGGCACACGTCCACGTCGAGCCCGGTCCAGGTTCCCTTGGCATCCGGGTTGGAGAACCCGGGCAGGCCGTCACCGACCCCGCACTGCACGAATCCCTTCTTCTTGACGGCATCCAGCGTACCGTCCGCCCACGCATTGGCTGCCATCAGCGACAGCGCCATCACCATACCTGCCTTGTGTATCTGCTTCATGTCACTCTTCCCTGTGGTTTGATTCGAACAGGCATCAAAATCTAGCGAGATGCCATCGTTTCCCTGCTTTTTGGCAGCTTATCCAGCCGCAGAAAAACCTGTCAATCGGTGCAATCCGGCCCAACCATGGTGCAACAGAACAAAATATCTGAACGGGGGAATATGCACTCTCAGAATCAAAAGTAGACCCTTATTTGCCAAATAGCCTGCTGCTTAAAACCCTTCTTGGCATGAGGATTATTTTTCGAAAATAAATCGGCTGCACCGCATTGGGGCAGCCATTTCTGCTGACAACTGACTTATCAGATTCGGTTTTATGCCAAAAGCACCAGAGTGAGGCAGCATGACCCCATATGGAAAAATGGCGATAACAGGCAGGGAAAAGCAACAGAAAAGGAGGTAAAAGGCGGGGAAATGGCGACCTCATCTCCCGCACACTGGGCTTCAGAAAACCAGGAGGTCATCCTCCCCGTGGACCATCCGCAATGTCGGTGATGACGCCGTTTTCGACGGTGACAAACTGCATGAATTCCCGCTTGCCGAAGTTGTAGGTCCAGCGCTCGGCATACTTGACCGTCACTCTCGCCCCGAAGCCGTTCTCCTCGAAGCGGGTGAGATCTTCCTTGAGCATCGGCTGGCCGCAGCGAACCAGCAGCTCTGCCGTGGTGTCTCCCTCGGTCAGCAAAGCGTTCTTGCAACGCAGGGTACCTGCCTGCACAGGCAAGGCCGCCACCAGCAACAACCACAGAACAGGTTTCATTTTGCACTCCATTTGAACAGCATGGCGCCCAGCGAGATGCACACCAGGGCGAACACCATGACCTGACCCAGAGGGCCTGCCACCTCCTGCCATCCCGCCCCTTCCAGCATCACGGCGCGGGCTGCTTCGATGATCTGGCTGAGGGGCAGCCTGGCCGCAAGCTGCTGCAGCCAGGCGGGCGCGCCTTCCAGCGAGAACCAGACACCGGATAAAAACATCATGGGCAAGCTGATGAGATTGAGCAAACCGCTCGCCAGCTCCTCGTTCTGCAGGCGGGCGGCAATGAGCAGGCCAAGGGAGGCCATGGCCGTTCCTCCCGCCAGGGCGATCACCAGCAGCAGCCACCCCGACCCGATGAGGGGCACATCCAGCAGCCAGTAGGCCGCGCAGAAGACCAGCAGGCTCACCACCTGGGTGATCAGCACCCGTGACAGCAACTGGGCGAAGAGAAACTCCAGCGCGCCGAGCGGCGTGGCTCGCAACCGTTTCAGCACCCCGTTCTTGCGATAACGCACGATGACGAACCCGACCCCGAACAGGCCGGAGAACATCAGGTTCATGCCGATCACCCCGGGCAGCAGCCAGTCGCCGTAGCGGATGGCGCGCCCGCTCAGGGTCTCTCTTTGCAAGGGCACCTGCACCGCCTGGCGCAGCAGATACTCGGCCATGGCCCCCTGAGGAGCGTCCGGGTTTATCCAGTAACGCCCCCCGGCAGGTGAGAGCAGCAGGTCCAGCTGATGGTGACGGACCTTGAGCTGGCCTCTCGACGCCTCGTCATAGGGGATGATCTTGAGCAGCGGCACGGCGCGCAGCGGGGCATAGGTTGCGGGCAGTTCCCCCACCACCCCGATCTGCACCAGCGGTTTTGGCGGGCCGGAGAAGATGAGGGAGAAGCCGATGACCAGCAGGAGCGGGAAAAGCAGGTTCCACACCAGGGCCGCGCGATCGCGTACGAACTCGAGGGTGCGGGCATAGAAGAGCGCCCCGATGCGCTTGAGGGATCCCTTCATCGTCCACTCCCGGGATTGGATGTCGGCAAGGCGTACCGCAGCACGGGGGCCACGGTCAGACAGAACTCGGTCATCCCTCTCATGCGCCGCTCCGCAGGCTGTGGCCGGTCAGGTTCAGGAAGAGATCTTCCAGATTGGGGGAGCGCACCTGCATGCCGGTGAGGGGCACACCAAGATCCAGCAAGGCTGGCAGCAGGGTCGCCACGTCGGGGCAACAGAGCTCCACCTGATCGCCGACCGGACGCAGGGGATAGCCGAGCCCAGCCAGGGCCGGGTGCCCCCCAAGACGCACCAGTACGCCGTCGAAGTGTTGCGCCAGCAAGGCAGCCGGCGTATCCAGACTGAGCAGGTGGCCGTGATCGACGATGGCAATCAGATCGCACAGTTGCTGCGCTTCGTCCATGTAGTGGGTGGTGAGCACCACCGTCTTGCCCTGGGCCTTGATCGCCTCTATTCGCTGCCAGAAGTGGTGGCGCGCCTGGGGATCCAGTCCTGTGGTGGGCTCATCCAGAAACAGCAGTTCGGGATCCCCGAGCAGGGCCAGAGCCAGCAGCAGGCGCTGACGCTGGCCCCCCGAGAGCTTGCGACTGTCCCTGTCGATGAACTCGTCCAAGGCGCACAGATCGATGAGCAGCTCCCGTGGCAAGGGATTGGGGTAGAGGCTGGCGAACAGGCGCAGGGTATCGCGCACCGTCAGGAAATCTTGCAGCGCCGTGTGCTGGAACTGGATGCCGATGCGGGAGCGATAATCCGGGCCGCGCGGGGCGCCGTGAAACAGGATCCGGCCGCTGTCCGGAGTGAGGATCCCCTCCAGCAGCTCGATGGTCGTGGTCTTGCCCGCCCCGTTCGGGCCGAGCAGGCCGAAACAACTGCCGGCGGGAATGGCAAAGCTGAGCCCGTCCACCGCCTTGACGCCGGGGAAGTGCTTGACGAGATCGACGACCTCGATGATGGCTGCCATGGCGTGTCTCCCTCACATGGCCGGAATGGACGACGCTCTGACTATATCCAAATCCCCGCCGAAGGCACATGGCCCGTTTGGGCGGTCCAAAAACAAACGGCGACCTCAGGGTCGCCGTTTGCATCACACCAGCCGGATCACAGGATGTCCAGCAGCTCCACTTCGAAGACCAGAGCGGAGTACGGCGGGATGGAGCCGGCGCCACGGGCACCGTAGGCCAGATCCTGCGGAATGTAGAGCTTCCACTTGGAGCCAACCGGCATCATCTGCAGCGCTTCCACCCAACCGGCGATCACGCCGGTCACCGGGAACTCGGCCGGTTGGCCGCGCGCAACGGAGCTGTCGAACACGCCACCGTGGGTGAATGTACCGTGGTAGTGCACGCGCACGGACTGACCGGCAACCGGCACGGCGCCATTGCCTTCGACCATGACTTCATATTGCAGACCGGAGTCGGTGGTCTTCACTTCGGCGCGCTTGGCGTTGTCGGCCAGGAAGGCTTCGCCTTCGGCAGCAGCGGCCTTGGCGGCAGCTTCCTGCTCTTCCTGCATGCGGGCGGTGATGACCTGGAAGGCATCGTTGATATCGTCACGGCTGACCGCGAACTCCAGGCCGTTCAGGGCATCTGCCAGACCTTGTTGCAGGGCAGGGATATCCAGACCGGCGAAGGCTTGCTGAGCCAGTTGGTCGCCCATGTTGCGGCCGATGCCGTAGCTGGCCTTCTGTTCGATAGAGTCGTATTGGGACATTGAGAGGTTGCTCCGGGTCCTGATGGTAAAAGAGACGGGATGATAACAGACTTTTTTGCACCGTGCTGCCAAGACGCCCCTCAATTGCCCGCCGGTGGGAGACGCCTCACATCGGCCCCCTCATCCCCGCCCCTTCTCCCGCAAGGGGAGAAGGGGGCAAAACAGAGCACCATATCGCCGCACAGTCTCTATCAGGCCCTGTCCAGCAACGCCCGCACCGCTGCGACCTTGGCGCCGTCGGTGATGTTGACCCGGCCATCGTCAGAGGTGCCCATGTTCACACCATGGGGCACCATGCCGCCGCGCCAGCCCATGCCGGACATGTGTACTTCATTGACGCCGGTGAATTCGATGATGGTGCGCACGTTGTCGGCGTTGACCCCGGCCCCCGGCATCAGGCTGGCCCGTCCCGCCAGCGCCTGGTGCATGGCCTGCAGGGTTTCGAGCCCCGCCAGCGCGGTCGGCGCATGGCCGGAGCTCAGAATGCGCTCGCAACCCGCTGCGACGATCGTCTCGAGATCCAGCCGCCAGTCGGAGGAGAGATCGATGGCCCGGTGGAAGGTGACGCCAAGCGGCCCCGCCGCCTCGACCAGTTGCCGGAGCTTGCCTTCGGGTACCCGTCCATCTTCATCCAGCAGACCGACCACCACCCCTTGCAGGCCGGCGGCACGGGCGGCGGCGATATCCTGCAACATGATGTCGAACTCCCCCTCGCCAAAACAGAAATCCCCGGCACGGGGCCGGATCATGGCGTAGACGGGGATGGTGGCGTGGCGCGCCACCTGCTGCATGAAACCATAGGAGGGAGTGAGACCGCCCAGCCCCAGCGCAGAGCAGAGCTCGATGCGATCGGCGCCGGCCGCCTGGGCGGTGAACAGGGATTCGAGGTTGTCGATACAGATTTCAAGACGGGTCATGATGACTCCTTGTTCGGGGAGATCAGACCCTCTGTCCGATCTCACAGATTGAGCAGGGCTGCACCGCGCACACCGCCGGCACCACCGAATCGGGCCTCGCGGATCGCCGGCAGGGCGACACCGGGCAGCAGGTGGCCGGGCAGACGTTTGGGCAGCTCCTCATAGAGGGCTGGCAGGGCGCTCAGGCCGCCCCCCAGCACCACCACATCGGGATCAATCACCGAGATGGCGGTGGCGAGGCCGGCAGCGATGATCTCGAGCCAGCAGTCGATGGTCGAGAGGGCCGCCGCCTCACGGGCATCGGCACGGGCGACGATCTGGTGGCCGCTCACCCGTTCCCCATGAACATGGTGGTATAGCCGCTCCAGGCCCGTGCCCGACGCATAGGTTTCGAAACAGACCAGGCGCCCGCAGCCACAGCGGGGACGGGGCAAATCCGGGTATTTCATCAGGATGGTGGCGGGCAGCGGGTAGTGACCTATCTCCCCCGCCAGCCAGTTGCGCCCCTGGATGAGCTTGCCCGCCAGGTAGACGGCGCCGCCGATGCCGGTACCTATGGTGACGCCGAGGGCGCTGCCAGCACCGTCTGCGGCCCCCTGATGCACTTCCGACCAGAGGAAACAGTTGGCGTCATTGTCGACCTTGACCGGTCGGCCCAGCAGTTCGGCCAGATCCGCCCCCAGATGGCGGCCATGGATGGCGGGCAGGTTGGCCGCCACTATGCTCCCGTCGAGGCGATTGAGGATCCCCGGAAACCCGATGCCGACGGCCCCTTTCACCCCGAAGCGCACATCCGCCGCCTCGACCCGCTCGCGCACAAGCTGCTGCAGCGCCGGGTAGTCGTTGCCCGGCGTGCTCACCCGCTCTTCATGGCAGAGGGTCAGGGCGTCGTCATACACCGCGAAGGCAATCTTGGTGCCGCCAATGTCAAATCCGTAGTACATGCCACACTCCCTTGCGGTGGACCCGGCCACCTCAGTCTGTCCAGATGGGGCACATTGTATTAATTCGCAAAAAAAATAAAGTACCCGGGGGCGAAAAACGGGAGCCAGCTCAAAGCAAACGGAACATTTGTCGCTGTTGGCAAGGTTGTCCGAGGCTCATCAGGGTGCGCACCTGACCGTCGAACATGAAGCCGCGGCGCAGGTAGAATCCCTCGCCGATGTGATTGCCATCCAGCAGCCAGAGCCTGACGCACTCGCAACCGGCCCGGCGCATCTGCACCGCCACCGCCTGCCACAGCCGTTTGCCATGACCCTGACGCCAATGATCGGGATGAAGGTAGAGCGCCCGGATCCGCGCCGTCATCAAGCCTTCCTCCAAAGAGGGCTGCCAGTAGAGCAGGCCGATGACCACGTCGTCCTGACAGACCAGCATGGGAACGGGGCCGGGCTCGGCGAGCCGGTGTCGCCAGATCTGCAGGTGGTCGGTCACCGCCAGCTGGGCCAGCATGTCGGCCCCCAGCACCTCCCCGTAGGCCGCCAGCCAGCTCGCCCGCTGCATCACCGTCATGGCGGCGGCATCGGCGGGACGCGCCAGGCGCAGGCTTACGCCTTGCACTGGGGAACCAGCCCTGATGCTTTCGCCTGCTGGTACAGGGGCTGCACTTCGGCCTGCTGGGCCTGCAGGTTGGCGATCCGGCTCTGGTCGCTGGGGTGGGTGGAGAGCAGCTGGGGCGGTGCCTTGCCACCGGAGGCGGCGCTCATGTTCTGCCACAGGGTGACGGCTTCGGCCGGGTTGAACCCGGCGCGGGCCATCAGCTCGAGGCCGAGCCGGTCCGCCTCGCTCTCCTGGGTTCTGCCATAAGGCAGGGCTATCCCCACCTGGACCCCGAGGCCCAGGGCGGCCATGGTGGCGGCGCCCCCGAGGCTGTCGCTGCTGCCGATGGCGGCGTCCGCCACCGCCAGCCCGATACCGGTCAGCTGATCCCGGGAGAGGCGCTCGTTGGAGTGCTGGGCCAGCACGTGGGTCAGCTCGTGACCGATGACGGTGGCGAGCTGGTCCTGATTCTTGGCGACTTTCAGCAGGCCGCTGTAAACGCCTATCTTGCCGCCGGGCAGGGCGAAGGCGTTGATCTCCTTGGAGTCGAACACCACCACTTCCCAGCTGGTGATGCCATAGCTGGCAGGCACCTGGGCGGTCACCGCCTTGGCCACGCAGCCCACATAGGCATTCATCCTGGCATCCGTGCTCACCTTCTCCTGCTGCTTCATCTGGGTGAAGGAGTCGGCACCCAGCTGGTTCATCTGCTGGGGGGAGAAGAGCAGCATCTGGTTGCGACCGGTCGGTGACTGGGCGCAGCCGGCCAGCAGGGCGCTGCACAAGGCCGTCAGGGCCAGTCTGGAGAGGGAAGATGCGCGCATGAGAGGGTCCTTTGCCGTGAAGTTGCCCTATTCTCGGAAATGCCGCCGCCCGGCGCAAGCCGGGCGCTGCGCCCTGCGACCAAAAAGATCCTGGAGCGCACCAATGAAAACGAGCCCGCATGGGGCTCGTTTTTCTGCAAGGGCTCGTTCTGTTACATGATGCCCAGCTTCTTCAGGTCGGCCTGAACCACCTTGGCCGGGACCGGCACATAGCCGTCCTTGGCAACGATGGTCTGGCCCGCCTTGGAGAGCATCATCTTCACAAACTCCTGCTCCATCGGGGAGAGCGGCTTGTTCGGATGCTTGTTCACGTAGACATACAGGAAGCGCGACAGCGGGTACTTGCCGGTGATGGCGTTGTCGGAGCTCGCCTCGATGAAGGTCTTGCCATCCTTGGAGAGCGGAACGGCGCGCACGCCGGAGGTAACGTAGCCGATACCGGAGTAGCCGATGCCGTTCAGGGAGGAGGAGACGGACTGTACCACGGAGGCGGAGCCCGGCTGCTCGTTCACGCCGCTCTTGAAGTCACCGTTGCACAGGGCGTGTTCCTTGAAGTAACCGTAGGTACCGGACACGGAGTTGCGACCGAACAGTTGCAGATCCTTGCCGGACCAGCTGCCGTCCAGACCCAGATCAGACCACTTGGTGGCCGCCTTGGCTTCGCCGCACTTGAGGGTGCTGGAGAAGATGGCGTCGATCTGCGACATGGTCAGCCCCTTGATGGGGTTGTCCTTGTTGACGAACACGGCCAGGGCATCGACGGCGACGCGGATGGCGGTCGGCTTGTAGCCGTAGCGCTTCTCGAATGCCTCCTCTTCACCGGCCTTCATGGCGCGGCTCATGGGGCCAAACTGGGCGACGCCCTCGGTCAGGGCAGTCGGTGCGGTGGAAGAACCGGCGGCCTGGATCTGCACGTTGACGTTGGGATACATGCGCTTAAATTCTTCGGCCCACAGGGTCATCATGTTGGCCAGGGTGTCCGAGCCGACAGAGGACAGGTTGCCCGAGATGCCGCTGGTCGGTGTGTATTCCGGCAGGTCTTTATCCACACCGGCAGCCAGAGCGCTGACAGAAAACAGGGTTGCTGCGGTGAATCCGATGACACCAGCCAGTTTGTTGAGTTTCATCCAATCTCTCCAAGTCCAAGGTTGCAGAAGGCAATCGTCAGGTTGACGTCTAAACGTGGTTGACACCCGATCGCAATAATCCGTGGGCCAGCACCACTCCTTCTCCAGTGTTACAGAAGGTCCGTTCTTTAAGACGGCGCCAGTATCTGGCCTGGCAGTGACAAATTTATGGAATTTATATGACACTTTGATGACATGGGCCGAGAGTGGCCCGGATGAAAAAAGGGCTGCGATGCAGCCCTTCTCTCGTTGCTAACACATTGACACAAAAAATTATTTCACCAGCACCATGCGGGCGGGAATAAGAAAGCTGAAGCGGCTGCCCGCACCGACCCGGCTCTCGATATCGAGATGGGCATCGTGATGACTCAGGGCATGCTTGACGATGGCAAGGCCGAGCCCGGACCCTCCGGTGTGGCGCGAGCGGGCCTTGTCGACCCGATAGAACCGCTCGGTGAGCCGCGCCAGATGCTCGGGAGGGATCCCCTCCCCCTCATCCTGCACCGCAAACAGCGCCATGCTCCCCTGCTTGCGCCACTCCACAGTGATCTTGCGCCCCGCCGGGGTGTAGTGGATGGCGTTGTAGACCAGGTTGGAGACGGCGCTGCGCAGTTGATCCTGATCCCCGCGCACCAGCAGATTGGGCTGAACCATGAAGACGATCTCGTGGGCCCGCTCACCGGAGAGCGCCCGCGCCTCCTGCTCCAGCAGCCCCAGCATGGCGGGCATGTCCACCAGATGGGAGAGATCCACGGTGGGCGCCGCCTCGATGCGCGACAGGGTGAGCAGCTGGTTAACCAGATTGTCCATGCGGATCGTCTGCTCCATCATCACCTTGTGCGCCTTGGCCCACATGGCGGGGGGCGGCGGCTCCTCGGTCATCTCCAGATACCCCTTGAGCACGGTGAGGGGGGTACGCAACTCGTGAGAGACGTTGGAGACGAAGTGCTTGCGCGTCTTCTCCAGGCTGCGCAGCCGGGTCACATCCCGCACCACCAGCATGGCCTGATCCTCCGCATAGGGCATGATGCGAAATTCGAGGAACTTCTCCTCGTTGATGGGGGAGTGCATCTCGAACGGCTCGTCATACTGCCCCTTGCCCAGATAGGCGACGAAGGCGGGGTGACGGATCAGGTTGCCGATGTGCTGGCCGGCATCCTCGGGCCAGCGAAAGCCGAGCAGTTGCTCCGCCAGCCGGTTGCACCAGAGGATGCTGCCGTCGGTGCGAAACACCACGGCCGCATCGGGCAGCGCCTCCGCCCCTTCCCGAAAACGGCGGATGAGGCCCGCCAGCTCCCGGCGCCGGGCCCTGTGACGCTGCTGCAACTTGTAGATGCCGTTGAAGATGTGCTCCCAGCTGCCGCTGCCGTGGGGCGGCACCAGGCTGCGATCGTGCCACAGCCAGTCCGACAGCCGCTTCTGGAAGCGGTAGTGCCAGACCAGGTGCAGCACCGTGGCCACCAGCAGGCAAAGAACGAGATGATCGATTAACCAACCTACCAAGACGAAGGGGCTGTAGAAGAACGCCATTCGCCACAACTGTCGCCGCCAGGCGTAAGGTTGCAACATTAAGATCTCCTAGAGACAGCAAAGAGCCGGGTCCAATGCCCGCCGGCAGGCGCTAGCGGCACTGGCCCTGACCTAGAGACGGGTCGAGAAGCGGTAGCCGGCCCCGCGCACCGTCTGGATCAATCTGTCGTGCCCCGTCTCTTCGATGGCCTTGCGCAAGCGGCGAATGTGCACGTCCACGGTTCTGTCCTCGACATACACATTGGTACCCCAGACGTTGTTGAGCAACTGCTCGCGGCTGTAGACCCGCTCGGGGTGGGTCATGAAGAAGTGCAGCAGCTTGAATTCGGTCGGCCCCATGTCGAGAGCCTTCTCCTCGGCACTGACCCGGTGGGAAACGGGATCCAGTTTGAGCCCCTGCACCTCGATCACCTCGTCCACCGAGGTGGGAGAGACACGGCGCATCACGGCGTGCAGGCGGGCGGTGAGCTCCTTGGGGGAGAAGGGCTTGGTGATGTAGTCGTCGGCACCGGCCTCGAGCCCGCGCACCTTGTCCTCTTCCTCGCCCCGGGCGGTCAGCATCACCACCGGGATCTGGCGAGTCATCTCATCCTGCTTGAGCTGCTTGAGGAACTGGATACCGCTGCCACCTGGCATCATCCAGTCCAGCACGATGAGTTCGGGGTAGGGTTCGCGCACCTTTGCCAGTCCATCGGCGTAATCTTCTGCTTCTACTGTTTCATATCCCTTCTGCTCAAGCACGAAGCAGAGCATTTCGCGGATCGGTGCCTCGTCCTCGACCACCAGAATTCGCTTAGCCATATCCCTTCTCTCTCCTCTGTGAAGATGGGTGCGCCAATTATTAGAACTTTCTGTGACACTTTTATGACTTTATGACGGGCGGGATGATAAACGTTTTCAGATTCAGTTGGCAGCAGCGAGTTGCAGCAGGTCCCAGCGATTGCCACTGATGTCCTCGAACACCACCACGGTGCCGTAAGGTTCGAGGCGCGGCTGTTCACAAAAATGAACGCCATAGGCCTGCATCCGCTCGTAATCGCCCCAGAAGTCGTCTGTCTCGAGGAACAGGAAGACCCGACCGCCCCCCTGGCGACCGATGGCGGCGCGCTGCTCCTCGTTGGCCGCGCGGGCCAGCAGCAGGGCGGAGCCGGGAGCCCCCTTGGGAGCGACCCGCACCCAGCGTTTGCCCGGTTTGCCGGGCTCGTCGAGGGGGGTGTCTTCCAGTAGCTCGAAGCCCATTCCCCGGGTGAAGAAGGCGATGGCCTCGTCGTAATCCGCCACCAGCAGCGTCAGGGCGCCAATGTGTTGTGCCATGGCATCTCTCCTCGGATAAATGATGGGGCGCATGATAGCCCCGCTCGGCCATGGGCTCCAGCGCCGGATCAGTCGGGCGCCACCTCCACCCGGTTGCGACCATTCTGCTTGGCCTGATAGAGCGCCTCGTCGGCCCGCTTGAGCGCCTGCTCCAGGCTATCCTTGCGCCGCTCGGCCACCCCGAAGGAGGCGGTGATCCCGAGCCCCAGCGGCCAGTGCCTGTACCCCTCCAGCGCCCCTCTCAGCCGCTCCGCCAGGGCGGCGGCCCGTCCCTCGTCGTAATGGAGGCAGACCAGCACGAACTCCTCCCCACCCCAGCGCACCAGTCGGCACAGGCTGTCACAATGGCGCAGCAGCTCGCTCACCATGTGCTTGAGCACCTCGTCCCCCACCGGGTGGCCGTGACCGTCGTTGACCCCCTTGAAGTGATCGATGTCGATATAGATGAAGGAGAGCGGCATCTCGCCGAGCTCCCCGAGCAGCTTTTCGCCGCCGAGCCGGTTGAGGGCCCCGGTCAGGGGATCGTAGCGGGCCTCCTCCTCGGTGCGCCGGTTCTGCTCGCACAGGCTCGCACTCAGGGCTTCAGCCGCGAGGCGCGCCTCCCTGGCCTTGCGCAGCCGATCCCCGAACATCAGGTTCTGGACCAGGAAGAGCAGCACGCCGTAGACAAGCCACCCCAGCAGCAGATAGCGATAGAAGTCCCCCGGCTTGCACCAGCGGCCATAGAACTCCAGCCGCTCGAGCCGCAACCGGTACTCCCCCGGCAACATCTTGTCATCGGAGGCGATCTCGATGGCGTAGACATGGTGCAGATCCGGCCCCTGCTGGACCAGCGGAATGTCGTACTGCTGCACCCACCAGGAGCTGGGGGCAAAGACGTTCAGGGGTACATCCTGCTCACGACCAAAATCCCTGGCGGTGAAGAGCACTTCGTTGAACTTGTGGGAACTCTCGTCTTCCCGCGTCGAGTAGACGGGATCGTAGTTGCGCAGATAAAGGCGCCAGGCCTGTACCCCCTGCCCTTCTACATCCAGCCTCACCCGCACCCCGGTGAAGCCGGAGAGATCCAGCCCCCGCTCGGGGTCGGTCAGGGTCAGAACCAGCTCGCAGAAAGGATAGGCATATTGGCTTCGCAGGGCGCACTGGATGGCGGGTCTGTCGCCCCCCTGACTCAGGGTGGCGACGGAGGAGCCCTTGTGGGCCCTGTCATCCTGGGCACGCACGGACAAACCGGCCTGGCTCAGGATGTCGAGCCGCCGCTCGGGTCCGAATTCGAATATCGCCATGGCCAGCAGGCTCGCCGCCAGCAGGCACCAGAACAACAGCGTCGTCATGCGGGAATAGGAAGGGATCATCGGCATCACACCTGAAAAAGGGCTTTTACCCTACACCTTGAAGCGCCGGACCGCGCTGATCCAGATCCAAGGTTATTACACGCGCCGCACCGGGCGCAGACGGGTGCCGACTAGCCGGCACGGGCCCCATGGGGCGCAAGCGGCATCGGCCAGCC